>JABDDT010000067.1 GCA_013287475.1 Bacteroidota bacterium | reverse complement strand
AACAAATTATTGCTGCTACTAAAAAAGTTTATAAGGAAGGATATAATGAGATTGAGGTGGAAATTTGCACCAAAAATGGCAGGCAATTGCTCTTCCACCTGAATGGTATTTCAGTTATTTATGAAGGGAAGCCCTGCCTGTTGGGAGCCGGTATGGATCTTACAGCCAGGGAAAAGGCACAGCAGGAGATCCGGGAAAGCGATAAAAAATACCGTTCTCTTTTTGAGCAGGCTTCGGATCCGATTCTGGTGACCGACTATGACGGCAATTTTACAGATGTAAACGGAAGTTTCTGTAAATTATTCGGATATACAAAAAGAGAACTGCTCAGGATGAATATTGTTTCACTTGTTTGTCCGAAACAACTTTTAGAAAAACCTATCAGGAATGATTTAGTGATGAGGGGGAAGCATTTTATGAGTGACAGGATAATGATTCGCAAAGATGGAGCGATTGTTGAAACAGAAGCAAATGTGAAGAAATTTGGTGAAAACAGTGTAATGGCCATTGTGAGGGATGTTACAGAAATCCGCAAACTTCAAAGGGAGATGGAGCGGGAAAGAATGGATCTGCAGGTACAGGAGCAAAGGAAAATAACCCGGGCGGTCATCAAGGCGCAGGAGAGAGAGCGCAATATTATTGGAAGAGAATTGCATGACAACGTGAATCAGCTCCTGGCGAGCGCCAGAATGGTTCTGAGTACTGCAAGATTAACACCTTCAGGGAAAAAGGAATTTGTTGACAAAACCCTGAGGCTGATCGATGCGACTATTCTTGAATTACGCATCCTCGGGAGGAAGCATGTCACTCCGCTGAAAGGTTTTGATTTAAAGTCTCAGATTCAATCCCTGATTAAAATCATGGAAGAGGGTATCGGCTTCAAGATAACTTTTGAATATGATTTGCCAGATAAACCGGAACTATTAAATGATTTGAAGTTAAATATTTACAGAGTTATACAGGAACAACTCAATAATGTTTACAAACATGCTTCTGCTTCCCGGGTTCAAATAAAAATGTTTACCGACAATGGTCAGGTTCATGTGATGATCGATGACAATGGCATTGGATTCGAAGTAGGGATGAAGAAAAGCGGAGTTGGCATCGTTAATATTATCAACCGGGTTGAATCATTTAACGGGAAAGTAGGTTTTGAAACCAAACCCGGAATTGGATGCAAACTAGAAATCCATATTCCGATAACTTATCAGGAATAAGTTCTAATCTTTCATAAATCCCTGTGCCTGGAGCTCTGTAACCAGCATCTGGGTATATTGTTTACTCGCTTTCATTGCAGTCGGTGGATTAACTACTTTGGACTGCATCGATATCAGCATCTTTTCGGTAACAGCATTAAAAAGATTACTTTCTATAAAATAAGTTTTATCCGTTTCATAATAACCGGGAGAATAAAAGGTCGGGCTGTAAGCATAGTATCCGCTATAATAATATCCATAGCCGGCATAGGGAACAAATCCTGCAGATGTACTACTGCCAGCTACATAATGAGTTTTTGATTCCTGGTCGACCAGGGCTACTGTAAATATACCATCGCAACCGAGATCGCGTATTGCTTTTAATAAAACTTCATTTTTGGGTAATTTATCCAATGTAAGAATGGGTCCAAATGCGTCTATACTCTTGACAGTTCTGATTCCCTTTGATTCAGCAGCATCCGCCAGATCATTTTCCAGATTTACCTGAACATCATAATTCTGTGTCATAACGAAAATAAAAATTTTGTGCTTGCCTGGTTGAGGAACCGGCTTGTCTTCTTTATTTACCCAGGTCGCCATTATACGCATGGACGAATTTGAACAGGACCAGAATGCCAGGGCTAAAATAAATGCAATGCTTAAAACTTTCAATTTTGTCATAAGGGGAACTTGAAACTATCTGAGATAATTAATGTTTAGATCCGAAGATACGAAAACAAGGCCTTAAGCTTTGCGCTTTGAGCCTTGAGCTTTCCTATAGTTCATTTTTCTTCATTTGATTAACTGCATAATCACATGCGCGGGCAGTAAGTGCCATGTAGGTAAGTGAGGGATTTTGTGTGGAAGTGGATGTCATACAGGCGCCGTCAGTGACAAAAACATTTTCACAGGCATGCATCTGATTCCATTTGTTCAGCATGGAAGTTTTCGGATCCTTTCCCATTCGGGCTCCTCCCATTTCATGAATATCAAGTCCCGGTGCCTGATTACTGTCATTTGTTTTGATATTTGTAAATCCGGCTTTTGTATACATTTCTGTTAACTGATCTGAAAAGTCTTTGACCATTTTGTTATCATTCTCATCGTAATCCACTGAGAATTTTATCAGGGGTACACCCCATTCATCTTTCTTATTGGAATCAAGGCTTAAGAAGTTCGTTTCTTTTGGAATGGTTTCACCCATCATATGAGAGCCCACACGCCATGGACCGGGATCTTTCTTTGCAAGATTATCTTTTAAAGTCGTACCGAAGCCCTCCGCTTTGGGGAAGCTAAATCTTCCGGAATAAAATCCGGCAGCATAACCGCGCAGAAAATCCGTCTCCTGTTTATGAACATTCCGGAAACGCGGAATATATGCACTTGTAGGTCTTCCGCCAGCTGTAGTGCTATCCATAAATCCTTCGTATTCCGCAGAAATATGTCCCCTGTAATTATGAAAAGCAAAATATTTCCCCAATATCCCGCTGTCATTGCCAAGTCCATTTGGGAATCGGTTAGACTTGGAATTTAAAAGAATGAGGTTGGTATTAATTGCCGCGGCATTGACAAAAATAATCCGGGCATAATAATCAATCACTTCTTTGCTATTAGCATCGACGACCCTCACACCGGAAGCTTTTCCTTTTTTTTCATCATAAATAATGGAATGCACAACAGAAAAAGGACGAAGCGTCATATTGCCGGTTTTCAATGCCCAGGGAATTGTTGTTGAGTTAGCTGCGAAATATCCACCAAAGGGACAACCACGCTGGCAAAGATTCCTGTTCTGGCATTGTCCCCGGCCCTGGTCCAAATGTATTTGTTTTGGTTCCGTCAGATGTGCACAACGCGCATAGATAACATGCCGGTCTTTATAATTTTTTGCAATAAAATCTTTGAAATAATTTTCAACACAACTTAATTCCAGTGCCGGTAAAAATTCCCCATCAGGTAATACATCAAGTCCGTCTTTATTTCCGGATATTCCCGCAAATTTTTCTACATAACTATACCAGGGCGAAATATCCTTATATCGAATAGGCCAGTCGACTGAAAAACCATCCCTCGCCGGCCCTTCATAATCGAAATCGCTCCATCGTTGTGTTTGACGTGCCCATAACAATGATTTGCCTCCTACCTGGTAACCGCGGATCCAGTCAAAAGGTTTATCCTGAACATATGGATGTTCTGTATCCTTTACAAAGAATTGCATTGCGTCTTCCCTGAATGCATAACAACGGCTTACTACAGGATTGGCTTCCTGAATTGCTTCAGGAATCTGACCTCTGTGCTCGAATTCCCAGGGTTGCATGTTGGTAGTAGGATAATCTTTAAGATGAACAACATCCCTGCCTCTTTCAAGAACCAGGGTCTTCAACCCCTTTTCGCATAATTCCTTTGCAGCCCATCCGCCACTCATGCCGGATCCGATCACAATCGCATCATAGGTTCTGCTTTTCACTCCGTCGTTCAGATTGCCCATATCGTTACATTATAATTATGCAGTTTTTAATGGAATACAACCCTGGAATTTTCCAGGGATCATTTTATATCCACGGATTTTTGTCATATAATATTCACAGGTAGTATAAGCCTCAACGGTTAATCTCTTTGTAGACTGAAAGAAAAATGAAAGGGCTTCTCCGGAAGATTTTTGCTTGTCCAGTTCGGCAACGATGGACTGTCTTTCCGACGGACTGATCGACGTAAATGATGTACCTGTTTTTTTCGAAACGAAAGATTCAAATGCTTTCATTCCTTCAATATATTTTTCCTGGTTTATTTTTGAATAACAATCATCAATCATTTTTAATGCAAACAAATGAGCCGAGAGATCTTTAGCTCCCGGTGTGTCAGTTTTTGGAAGAATGGTTTCTGCCAGTTCAGCCAGCATGTTTTCATCTTCCGGCAGGATTTGAATGAGTTTAAGAGGAATGGAAACTTTCTGTTCGTTTTGTAAACAGGAGGGTACGAGAGCAACTCCGGCCCAGACCATGAGTAACTGTTGAATGGCAACGCGTCTGTTAGGCATAAAATAGAAATAGATGACGGATGATCCCGCCGTATAGCGGGAACTGATGACAGTAAAGCTATGAAAATAGTACAAAATGGATATCTTTTAACCAGTTCCGCCTGGATATTGGTTATAAAATACAATTGCATAGCGATATGCAAAGAGCGGCGCTCAATGGTTTTATGATCAGGTTTGGACATCTGATATTTAATGTTCTATAGTTAATCTAAATTTGCCCTGAATTGATTTCTTAATTAATAATCAATAATTAATAATTAATAATTAGTTATGGCCCTCCATACAATCCTGGGAGCAAATGGAACTATCGCAACAGAACTGATTCCAATTCTTCAGTCTTCGGGAGAAAAAATCAGACTGGTTTCCAGAAATCCAAAGCAAATCGATGGCACAGAGGTCATCGCTGCAGATGCATTAAACAGGGAACAGGTTTTTCAGGCTGTAAAAGGATCGGATATCGTTTACTTATTGGTGGGCTTAGATTATAAAATCAAAGTATGGAGATCCAGCTGGCCAGCCATAATGAGAAATACCATCGATGCCTGTAAAACTTACAATGCGAAACTGATATTTTTTGATAATGTATATATGTATGGAAAGGTGAAAGGAAGAATGACAGAATCCACACCCTTTAATCCCTGTAGTGAAAAAGGAAAAGTAAGGGCGGAGATTGATGAAATGCTGCTTAAAGAAATGAAATCAGGCAGTCTGAAAGGTATAATTGCTAAAGCGGCTGATTTTTACGGACCGCATGCTACCAATACAAGCGTCCCATACATCATGATTTTCGACAGATTGAAAAAGGGAAAGACTGCACAATGTTTCATTTCTGCAAACCAGATTCATACTTATACATATACTCCGGATGCAGCAAGAGGATTATATATGCTGGCGGTTACTGAATCTGCCTACGGACAATGCTGGCATTTGCCCAGTGCATTGCCAGCGATAACTGCAAATAATTTTATCTCCATCGCTGCAAAATACATGAATGCTAAAGCAAAGGTCCAGGTCTTACCAAAATGGCTGATAAGTATTGTAGGTTTATTTGTTCCTATCATGAAAGAAATGAATGAAATGCTTTATCAGAATGAATTCCCTTACGAATTTGATTCTTCCAAATTTGAAAAGGCTTTTCAATTTAAACCTACAAGCTATGAGGAAGGTATCCGGCAAACTGCGGAATGGTGCCTTGCTGCCGGATAAGGTTAAAGTTTTAGATTTACAGTCCTGCCGCTTTGTGCGGATTTATAAATCCCTTCTATAATTTTTAAATCCTTAAGCGCTTCTTCTCCATCTACCGGTAAAACAGGTTTTTTCCCTTCCAGGATAATTGCTGCCATTTCATCCATCTGTATCGTTTGATGCGGTATGAATGGGAAATCCAACGGGCCTTTATTTGTTCGTCCCTGCGTGGGATCATATCCGGTTGCAGGATATAATTCCGCAAATCCTTCTGTGCCGTCCAGGAAAAACCGGTCCAGCCAGTTCATTGAGTAGGTAGATAGGCATGATGCAACGGCTCCACTGGGAAATCCCAACTGGAATTGAATAGTTTCGTCTATTCCCTGAACGAATTTAACCGGATCGTTTTTAGTTTCCACAGCATTTACCCAGATAGGATCTTCTCCGGTCATATAACGTGAACCATTAACAGAGTATATTCCGATATCCATCATGGAGCCACCACCGGAAAGTTTAGGATTCAGCCGCCATTGATTTGGATCACCAATAATAAAACCAGATAATCCCTGGAAAAATTTAATTTTTCCAAATTCTCCTGCATTTCTTAAACGAATGATTTCAAGTGTATGGGGTTCAAAATGCATCCGGTAACCGACGAGCAGTTTTACATTTGCTTTTTTACACGCTTCAATCATTTCTTCACCTTCCTTAACATTAATAGCCATCGGTTTTTCGCAAATTGCCTGTTTGCCGGCTTTGGCTACACGAATCACTTCTTCAGAATGAAGAGCATTTGGAGTGATTACATATACCGCATCTATATCGGGATTATCTTTTATGGCATCGTAGTTCTCATAATTGTAACAATTTTTTTCAGGAATATTGAATTTGGTCTGCCACGCTTTGATTTTGGAGGGTGTTCCGCTGATCACTCCTGTAAGTTTGGCTTTTTTGCAGGATACCATTGCGTCGGCTACCCGGTTTGCATAATTGCCGAGGCCTAAAATGGCGACCTTCAGCACGGGCCCATTATAGGCTTCATTCGGTAATGTCGTACAGGCTGCCGGAAGATAACCTGGCAAAACGGAGAGGGCGATAGCCGAGCCACTGATTTTCTGAATAAATTCCCTTCTTGTGTTCATGTTAAAAAGTAAAAAAGCCTAAAGCCTAAAGCCTAAAGCTTAAAGCCTAAAGCCTAAAGCCTAAAGCCTAAAGCCTAAAGATTAATTTAAGAACAACCTAAGTTAAAATAATATTTCAGCATCCATCTTCATTAGACAGAAATTAATGCTATTTTTTGCATTCCTGATTAGAAATAAATAAGTTTTCGGCTTTCGGCTTTAAGCTTTAGGCTTTAGGCTTTTAAAAGGGCATCGTAAAGAATTTCTACAGGATGCAGTGCTTTTTTACCACTGCCATCTTTTATCTGGTGACGGCAGCTGGTACCCGGTGCAGCAATGATAACTTCATCGGGCTGTTGACGAACCACGGGTAATAACACCAGTTCACCAATTTGCATAGAAAGGGAATAGTGCTCTTTTTCGTATCCAAAAGAACCTGCCATTCCACAACAGCCGGAAGGGATGGTTTCAACCTTATAATTCTCAGGGAATGAGAGCATGGTGACAGAATGAGAAATGGAAGATAATGCCTTTTGCTGGCAATGACCATGCAGTTTAATCAGGCGGACATCTTTTGTAAATAAGTTTTTATCCAGCCTGCCGAGTTTTATTTCTGCAGCAATAAATTCATCAATGAGAAAAACATTTTTTGATAATTCCCTGGCGGCGGCAAATTGTTCATCATCGGCAAGGTCCACATATTCATCCCGGAATGTAAGAATCGCACTGGGTTCAATGCCAATAAGCGGGTTCTCATTATTCACGATTCCTTTTAAAAGCGATATATTAAAATTGGCAATTTTTTTTGCTTCCCGCAAAAGACCTTTTGACAGCCAGGCACGGCCGCTTTCTTCATGTCTTGGTATTTCCACTTCATATCCCAGTCTTTCCAGGAGAAGAATGGCTTTGATGCCAGTCTCAGCATCATTAAAATTTGTGAATTCGTCACAGAATAAATAAACTTTTCTTTTTCCCTTTTTACTTTTCCCTTTTGAATTTTTATTATACCATTTCTGGAGGCTTTGTTTTGAAAGAGCTGGCAGGGAGCGTTCAGCTGCAAACCCCGAGATTCCTTTAATGATACGGCTTGTGATGAAATTACCTGTTAAGAAATTATATAAACCCGGTGCTATAGATCCGATCTTTTGTGACCGGTTGAAATTTGCAATCAGTCGTGAACGAAATGGTACGCCATGAACGTCATGATATTGCTGAAGAAATTCTGCTTTGAGTTTGGCTACATCCACATTCGACGGACATTCAGATTTGCATCCTTTGCAACTCAGACAAAGGTCCATCACTTCATAAATCTCTCTATGATCAAAGCGGTTGAGTTTTTCTGAATTTGTCAGAAACTCTCTCAAAATATTAGCCCTGGCCCGCGTTGTATCCTTTTCATTTTTTGTTGCCATAAATGAAGGACACATGGTGCCACCGGATAATTTTGTTTTCCGGCAGTCACCGGAACCATTGCATTGCTCAGCATGCTGTAAAATATCCTGGTTATAATAACGGAAAATCGTATTGAATACAGGAGTTGTTTGCCCGGGCGTATACCTTAGCATGGTATTCATAGGTGGAGTATCCACGATTTTATTCGGATTAAATATATTTTCAGGATCCCAGCTTTTTTTAATGGATTTAAAAAGTTCGTAGTTATGTTCGCCCACCATTTGTTTGATAAACTCTCCGCGAAGCCTTCCATCTCCATGTTCGCCACTCAGTGAACCATTATATTTTTTTACCAGTCCGGCAATTTCAATTGCGATGGTTCGGAACATCCGGTTCCCTTCTTCAGTCTTTAGATTGATAATGGGTCGCAGATGAATTTCACCTGATCCGGCATGGGCATAATGAACTGAATGCAACCCATATTTCGTAAGCAGCTTATTAAAATCAGCAATATAAGCCGGAAGGTCATGGACATCAACGGCTGTATCTTCCACTACTGGAACAGGTTTGGAATCTCCTGGCATGTTACCGAGTAATCCCAGTCCTGCTTTTCGCAGGGACCATATTTTATTCGTATCATCTCCGAATAAAAGAGGGAAATGATAACCAAGGCCAGCCGCTTTCAATTCTTCAGTTAAAGGCCCAACGATATTTTCAATTTCTGACCTGGTATTTCTTTTAAATTCAATAACGAGAATTGCGCCTGGGTCGCCTTGTACAAAAAACCTGTTTTTACTTTGTTCAATATTATCTTTTGTACATTCAAGAATGTAGTGGTCAATTAATTCACTGGCGCTTGGTTTATATTTGAGTGCAACAAGGTTAGCCCTCAGTGCTTCATCTATACTATTGAAATGGACGCATAATAAACCGGTTTCTGCCGGAGGTAATGGAATCAGGTGCAATTTTATTTCTGTAATAAAAGCCAGGGTTCCTTCAGAACCTGCGATCAGTTTACAAAAATTGAAATCGGGTCCTCCGGCTGTAAAAGGTGCAGAATCCAGTAATATATCCAACGCATAACCGGTATTTCTTCTTTCTACGGATTTTCTTGGAAATTCTTTTCTGATGCCTAGTTGGTTTTCATAATTACCCAGGAGACTTCTGGTTGTTTTATAAATGAATGATTCCAGGTTTTCACCTTCACATTTATTATGAAATTCTTCCAGGCTCAGCGGGTGAAATGAGACTTCGCTTTCATCACTTAACAGCGCCTTAATTTCCAATAAATGATCCCGGGTGCTTCCATAAACAACTGAATTGGATCCACAAGAATTATTCCCTACCATTCCGCCGATCATGGCCCTGTTTGCAGTGGAAGTTTCGGGACCAAAAAGCAAACCATACGGTTTTAAAAAAAGATTCAGTTCATCACGGATCACACCGGGCTGTACACGAACCCAGGCTTCTTCTTTATTGAATTCAATTATATTCGTAAAATTTTTAGAAACATCCACTACAATTCCTTTCCCGACTACCTGGCCTGCAAGTGAAGTCCCGGCAGTGCGCGGTATTAATGAAGTCTGATTTTCCCTGGCAAATCTGATAAGCTTTAACAGGTCTTCTTTAGCATTGGGTACAGCTACAGCCAGAGGAAGTTCCCTGTAAGCTGAAGCATCGGTTGCATACAGGATCCTGGTTGTCTCGTCAACATAAAATTCACCTTCGAGAATGGCAGAGAGTTCTTTCAGCTTTTGCGTCATGGGAAAAAATGGAATGCAAATTTACGAAACAATACCCTTTTTCAGTGGCTCCCGCCAAACCATACTGGCAGAGGCTCCTTTTTCCATGCAGCTTTATTCCGTATTTTCATGTTCATGTTTAGTTTAATAAATAAAACTGCTATTATCACAGGCGGGGGCAGTGGCATAGGCAAGGCGATCTGCCAGACGTTTGCAAGGCAGGGAGCGAGTATTTATCTGCTCGATATTGATGAAAAGGGTTCACAGGAAACTGTAGATCAAATAAGGATGGAAGGCGGAATAGCAGAGTTTTTTGCGTGTGCATTAGATCAGGAAACTTCCGTTCAAAAAGTTGTTGAGGAAATAGTCAATAAGCGGGTTCCGGATATCCTGGTAAATAATGCAGGCATTGCACATATCGGAAATGCTGAAAACACTTCTTCAGTTGATTTTGAAAAATTATTTTCGGTGAATGTGAAAGGTGTATATCATATGGTTAAAGCCGTTATTCCACACATGAAAGCCAGGGGCGGATCAATTTTAAATATGGCATCCATAGCGGCCCTGGTGGGTTTGTCAGACAGGTTTGCTTATAGTATGACAAAGGGTGCTGTTGCTGCTATGACAATTTCTATTGCAAAAGATTATATCAAATATAATATCCGTTGTAATTCTATTTCCCCCGCTCGTGTACATACATCTTTTGTAGATGGGTTTATTGCAAAAAATTATCAGGGAATGGAGGAAGAAATGTTCAGGAAATTATCTGCTTCGCAGCCCATAGGCCGTATGGCAAAACCTGAGGAAGTGGCTGCATTGGCGTTATATCTTTGTTCAGATGAAGCTTCGTTTGTTACAGGAACCGATTACCCTATTGATGGTGGATTTGTAAGGCTGAATAATTAGAATTATCTCCTTGGCCGGTAACCGCCACCGCTGTTATTATCCCTGGGCTTCTCTTCAGCCTCACGAACAACAAGTTCCTTACCTCCGCGAAGTCTGGCCCCATTCAAAGCATCTATTGCTTCCTTTGCCTCAAGGGCAGCACTCATTTCCAGAAATCCAAAGCCCCTACTTTTGCGGGTTTCACGGTCTATGGCAACTTTGGCTGAAACTACTTCACCGTAGAGTTCAAACATTTCTTTTAAATCGGTATCGTCAAAATCATAAGGGAGTCCGGCAACAAAAAGTTTCATGGTGGTTTAATAAGACCCAAATCTAGTTTATTCCTTCAGGAACCAAGAGCTTTTTTTCTGAAATCATATAAGGAAATTTCCGTATCGTATAAAAACGGGATTGGATTAGTGAATTCCCGGAATCAGGTAATCCAGACTGTCTCCTCTGAAATCATGCATCCTGTAAACTACAAAATATCGAACAGGATTTCCATACCTGAATTGCGGCAGCAATAGGGAGTCGTCTACCCTTTCAAAATCGTTTTTGAGCGCAGCGCCAGGCGGCCCGTAATAATTTGAAGCATAAATAAAATAAGCATCTGAACCCCTGCTTAATCTTGGTCGCCGTTGATTGAGCCACGCAAAATGATGAATATCCCGGATTGGCCCAAAGACCAGCAGATTGTGATAATAAGGAATTCCATAATAATAATCCAGATGTCCGGCCGGAAACCAGTAATCAGAAATAAGGGTGGCATTCGTTTTCATTCTTCCAAATCTGATATCAGCCTGATAAATTGAATCGAAATGTATTGCGAATTGATGCCAGCCACTCATATCTAGACTGATATCTCCTTTACCAAGCATTTTTGTTTCGCTGCTCCCGATACGGAAAGGCAAATACCGGATACAGAATATCCCTAACAGCACGACAGTAGTATAAACCCAGGCCGAAGGTTTAAGCCATTTGGCATTAATCCGGATATCTGATAGCTCATCTAACCGGCAGGCAGCCAGTAGCATTAGAGACAGGTAAGCAGGACCAGACCAATGTGGCAGGGTATCATTGAAAAGCGAAGTCCATAAGAGTACTAAGATGAGCGGAAGACTAAGCCAAAGAAATAATGGATATTCTTTTGGAAGTTTTTTAGTTTTCTTTTTTGCTATGGCTACCAGCGTTAATAAATAAAGTATAAAATTTACCGGATTATTATAGAAAACAGAACCCAGTACCTGCTGAAGCAAATGGTCCAGGTCCGGCTTAATTCCCCAAAAGCTGATCCTTCCCTGGTGGTAATTGTAGGTTATGAAATGATTTTCAAGATTCCATTTGTATATAGGATATATGATCAGCAGGCTAATGATCCCTGAAATCCAGAGCATATATGATTTCAATAGATCCCTTCGATGAAAAATAATAAATCCACCAAAACCCAACCATAGAAAAACTCCATGCACCTTGCTCATAATGCAGGCACCTATGCTGACACCCAGAAGTATAAAAAGTCCCGTTCTGTATTTATCTGGAAGTTCTCTTTCCAGTATACGGATCATTAAATAGATACTGATCAGCCAAAAGAGTACCTGAGGAGAATCAGGTAAAATGAATGTACCGGCAATAACAGATGTATAAAAAGAGGTATTATACAAAACAGCGGAGATCCAGCCCGTTCTTGCATTTTTTATCCGTCTGCCAATTATGAAAATCATCCATGTTCCGGCAGCGGCGCAAAGGATGGAACCCAGCCGGACGAAAAATTCATTATGAAAATACAGGTTGGCAGTGGAAAAACGAATCAGGAGTGCCACCATGGGCGGATGATCAAAATAATTCCATTGCAGGTGCCGGACATATGTTTGATAATAAACTTCATCATTACCCAGTTCCAGCGAACATGCCAGAAGCACGCGGAGCACGGAACTAATTACAATAAGTAACCAGATTTTTTTATTGAAATTCAAGGAAAGTTATTGACGCAAGTTAATCGATTGGCGTTGCCATTTATAATCGGGGAGTCGTTTTTCAAAAAATTTCAAAGGAACCAGTAAGTAAACAGCTACCGAAACCAGGACTCCTGCGAAAGACCCGGCTAGTACATCTACAGGAAAATGTTGTGAGAGATAGATCCTGGAAAACCCTGTAAGCGCAGCAATCAAAATAAATAATATTCCCGATTTTCTATCCTGAAAATAAATACTTAGAAGGGTTGTGAGTGCGAATATAGTTGCGGTATGTCCCGAAGGGAAACTGGCTGAACCTGTTCCGGTAATTCCATTTATACAATGGATTGCGACTGGTCCGAAAAATAATTTTGGCCTGGGGCTGTGAATGAGATGTTTTAAAACCTGAACGATAAGACCTGAAGCCAGGAAACTGATACCGATTTGCAAAGACCAACCGGTCTTTTTACGGATGAACAAAAAAGCCATTACCACAATTAAAAATAAACCATTTCCGAGGTTGGTGAAGAGGATAAAAAAATAGTCAAGCATTTTAAAATGAAACCTGTTGATAAGCATAAAGCCTTCCGGCTTGTTGATGGATATGCAATAAACGGATAGAATAAGAACAAAAAGGAAGTAGCCGGAAAAATATGCAGGGTTGCGTTTCAGTACCCCGGAAAGGTTTTTCATGATACGGTCGATTCGGTAATATGCAAAAATAAAAATGCAATTTGTTAACACGGTTAAGTACTGGTTAAATGTGGGTTAAAAGATTGTTGCCTAAAAATACACGAGCGGAGAAGCATTCCTCTGGTCTGATTCGGGGTAAGAATGAACTTTAGTATTTTCGTTTACATGAAAATTTTTATTCTCCACCTGTGCTGGATACTTTCAATTTCAGGTATTGTTAACGGCCAGTTTAAAACAGATCCTTTTCTGGAAAAAATACTCTTGACGGATCAGGATTCAATTTTACAAAAACTGATGCATCAGCCCGATAAATATCGGATTCAGATTATTTATACAAAGATTGACCGGGATGCGGATAATCGTCCAGTGTTTAAAAATTATTATTTCCACGTGGGAAGGGATTTTTATTTTTACCCTGCATCTACAGTAAAACTGCCATTAGCCCTGCTTTCTCTTGAGAAAATTAATCTCCTGCATAAACCAGGAGTTGACAAATTCACGAGGATGAAATACGACAGTAGTTTTTCCGGTCAAAAGGAATTGATGAATGACAGCAGTTCAGAAACGGGATATCCATCTATTGCACAATTTATCCGAAAAGCATTTCTGATAAGCGATAATGATGCTTATAACCGTATGTATGAATTTGTCGGTCAGCAGGCATTGAACAGGAGATTGCATTCGATGGGTTTTCAGGAAACCAGAATCGTGCGACAATTCATGCCATTGACAGAATCAGAAAATCGCCATACCAATCAGATCCGGTTTCTGAATAATAAGGGTAAATTAATTTATCTGCAACCGCCTGCATTCAATAAAGATTCTTTTCAATTTTCACCTGTGGTAAAAATTGGTAAGGGTTACCTGGATGCACGCGACAGCCTCATTCAGGCACCCATGGATTTCACTCACCACAACAGGATTCCGCTGGAGGACCTGCAACAATTTCTCCAAATAGTCCTTTTCCCCTCATCTGTTCCTGATTCGGAACGTTTTAAACTCAAACCGGCCGACTATTTGTTCTTATACAGATATCTTTCACAATACCCGTCAGAAACACCTTATCCTAAATACGATACGTCGGAGTTTTATGACAGTTATGTAAAATTTTATTTTCAGAAAGGAGGGCATTTGATTCCCACCAACATCCGGGTATTTAATAAAGTTGGATGGGCTTATGGATTTTTAACCGATGTTTCCTATATCGTAGACTTTACTAATCATATAGAGTTCATGCTTTCGGCAACAGTATATGCAAATGAAGATGGTATATTGAACGATAACAAATACGATTATGACAGTGTCGCAATTCCATTTTTATACCGGGTAGGACAGGATATCTATCAGTATGATCTGCACCGCGAAAGAAAATTCAAACCTGATTTGAAGACTTTTCAGCTGGAGTATGAACACCGCGATCCTGCGGACTCGCGACCATCGATTAAAGATGTGGATAATTGAAGGGCTTTGAGTTATGAGATATGGGATATGAGTTATGGGTATTTCTTGCATACTTAAATAATAAATTATAGCTCATAATCCATAACCCATATCTCATATCCCATATCTCATATCTCATATCCCATAATCAAATAAAAAAGCCCCGCAATTTCGGGGCTTATTGTTGAAAAGAAATACTTTATAAAGAAGTTACTACAAAATTTTCTGATACTTTACGATCCACTGAAAACTTCTTTTCAATCTGCTCACTGGCAGTACGGATTATAAATGTCGGACGTATTTCTGTATCTTCTTTTGGTATACGAATATTCTTTTCAAAATGCACGTCATTGTAGGCATTCTGGTAAACGATATCACCTGCATCATTTTTAATGATCAGATAGAACTTTTCACCTGATTTGTTATCAAATTCAAGGTGAAAAACCAGGTTGTTGTCAGTAGCTCCGACGAAATTTACAGTTACCTGCTTGTCGGTTGGATTAATGATCTTTTCAATGATCGGTGCTGCCTGCAATTTTGCTGAACCAAGCGTTAACAACGCTGCAGCTGCAAGAACAGAGGCTGATTTCCTAAGATTAAAGTTTGCGAATACTGGTTTCATAATGTGACGATTTAATAGTGAAAAAAAAATTTTAACAATGATTTTATTGGCAAGTATCATCAGAAGTTTTGGCAGAGATTTTTGGTGCCGTGCAATACGTGTGAAGCAACCTGGGAATTGATCCGGATGGATATATTTATTTTCAATTCCAGAACAAATATAACCGGGTTTTCGTAGGATGAAAACCTAATATAAGCCGCTTTTTATCATGGCGACCCATTGAATAAAATGTTAAAACCCTTGTCTGGCAAGGGTTTTAACCGATTTTTGGTATGATGACCAAGCTCTCAATATGACCTCAATGTTACCAGATTTTCACACGTAAACTATCCGGCCTGTACATGGGATCAGAAGGTAAAACATGAAATGCTTCATAAAATGCAGGCATATTTGAAACCGGTCCATTTACACGCCACATCGGTGATGAATGCGGATTTGTAAGTGCCATCGTGATTAGCCTTTCTTTTCGCGTTTTAATTTTCCACACCTGGGCATGTGAAAGGAAAAAACGCTGGTCAGGGGTAAATCCATCAATTTTCTCATTGCTCTTGCCCTGGTCAGTTTTTTTAAATGCGGCATATGCAATGGCAAGGCCGCCGTTATCAGCAATATTTTCACCCTCTGTCAGTTCACCATTCAGATGAAATGTATCGACTGCGATATAACCATTATACTGATTGATGATATTTTGCGCACGTATTTTGAATTTTTTTGCGTCTTCGGCTGACCACCAGTCTTTCAGATTACCATCAGCATCATATTGTCTGCCCTGATCGTCAAATCCATGGGTGATCTCATGCCCGATTACAAGACCTATACCACCATAGTTAACGGCATCATCACCGGACGAAAAATAAAACGGCGGTTGCAAAATGCCCGCAGGAAAATTTATATTATTCTGTGTTGGTTCATAATAAGCGTTGATTGTGGGGGGAGTCATCTGCCATTCGGACCGGTCGACTGGCTTCCCGATTTTCGCAATGGATCGGTTATACTCAAAATGAGAAGTACCACGAAGGTTTGCAATGATATTGTCTCTTGTAATATTTATCGAAGAATAATCCTTCCATTTATCGGGATATCCGATTTTTTTAACGATTGCATGGAGTTTTACAATTGCTTTCTGCTTGGTTGAATCACTCATCCAATCCAGTTGCTGTATTCTTTCAGCATATGTGGAGATTATATTATCTATGAGCTGGTTGATTCTTTCTTTATCAGCTGCTGTAAAATATTTCTGAACATAAATCTGTCCCAGGTTATCTCCCAGCTGCCTGTCTACCAGGGTAGTCATACGCTTCCACCTTTCTTTCATTTGCGTCTGACCTGTTAACAATTTATTGTATGCAAACCTTGCATCAACAAAATCATGGGATAAATAATCAGCATCGTCATCCATCACATGAAAGCACAAATAGTTTTTTATAGTTTCGAGTGATGTACTATTCAGCAGGCTATTCAAACCTTTATAAAATTCGGGCTGGCCAACAAGTATCGTATCCGCAGAAACACCAAAAACGACCATCATTTTCTTCAGTTCGGGATTTGAACCGACTTTAATTTTGTGATAGTTCTTTATTGGGTCCCTTAATTCAACCGGTGCTTTGGAAACTTTTGCCATCGCTGTTTCCAGGTCGAATACAGATTTGGCTGTCTTATCAGCATCTGAAGGCGACTGGCCTAATAGTAAAAAAGTTTTTGTTATAAAAGTTATGTATGCGTCCCGGATTTTTTTGGTAGAGGAATCAGTTTTGAAATAGTAATCCCTGCTGGGCAAACCCAGTCCCCCCTGGTCGAAATGTGCAAC
>JABDDT010000066.1 GCA_013287475.1 Bacteroidota bacterium | reverse complement strand
TAGTCGCGGGAGCCGGTCAAAAGGTAGCCAAACATGGGAATTATGGTGCTACAAGTATAAGTGGTGCTTCCAATGTTATGGAGCAACTTGGATATAAGCTCAGTAATGATCCGGAAAAATTGAAGAGGGAAACTGAAAAAGCAAATATTTGTTTTCTCCATGCCCCGCTTTTTCATCCGGCATTAAAAGCTGTCGGAGCAATCAGAAAGAACCTGGGTATCCGCACTTTTTTTAATATGCTGGGTCCTCTGGTAAATCCTGCCTCACCCAAATTTCAATTGATAGGCGTTTATAATTTAGAGATGGCCCGAATCTATACTTACATACTGCAGAAAACAGGTTCTTCATTTGCAATCATTCATAGTCTGGATGGGTATGATGAACTTTCTCTGACTGGTGATGCACGTGTAATTACTAATGAAGGAGAACGTGTAATGACGCCGGAACAATTAGGAAAACGTATGGTTTCCCCATCCGATATTTACGGGGGCAACAGTACTGAGGAAGCGGCAAAAATATTTATTTCAATTTTGAAAGGGAAAGGCACCTGGGCACAAAACGCAGTTGTTCTGGCCAACGCTGCAATGGCATTATATTGCACCGGAGCCTTCAGGAATTACGAACTTGCTTATGCTGCTGCGGTGGAAAGCCTTGAGAGTCTAAAAGCAGAAAACGCTTTAAACACATTAATATCAATGCAATAAAAAGCCTTAGGCCTTAAGCCTTGTGTCTTGTGAATGGAAAACATACTTGAAAAAATAGTTTCCTATAAAAAGGAGGAAATAGAATTTCGAAAGTCTGAATCGCCTGTTCATTTATTGGAAAAACAAGCTGGTTTTAACAGGGAAATATTTTCCATGAAAAAATTTCTTATGGATCCTGAAAAAAATGGAATCATCGCTGAGTTTAAAAAAAAATCCCCATCAAAAGGAATAATAAATGATACGGCGACTGTAGAACACGTCACTGCCGCGTATACTCAATTTGGTGCTTCGATGATTTCAATCCTGACGGATTTACCTTCATTCGGTGGCACGGCAAATGATCTTAAAAGAGCCCGTTTCAATAACCTTCCGATTTTACGGAAAGATTTTATTCTGGACCCTTATCAGATAGTGGAGTCTCGCGCTATGGGAGCTGACGTTATTCTTCTGATAGCCGCCTGTCTGCAGCCTTACGAAACCAGATCACTCGCTAACAAGGCTCATGATCTGGGTTTGGAAGTGCTCCTGGAAATACATGAAGAAAGTGAGCTCGATCATCTTTGTGATGATGTGGATGTTGTCGGAATCAATAACCGTGATCTGAAAACTTTTATTGTTGACATAAATCGTTCCATACAGCTCGCGGAACAATTGCCAATTAAAATATTACGAATAGCCGAAAGCGGCATCAGGAATATGGAAACTGTACTTCATTTGAAAGAGGCTGGATTCAATGGTTTTTTAATAGGCGAGCAATTTATGAAAGAACCTGATCCGGCGATAGCCTTTGCTTCCTTTATTGATCAATTAAAAAATAAGCTCTATGAGAGTAAAAGTTTGCGGAATGACGCAACTCGATCAGGTAAGGAAACTTGAAGAGCTGGGTATTGATTTCGCCGGATTTATTTTTTATCCTAAATCCCCCCCGGTTTGCCGGCAAGCATATCAGCGGCGAGCAGATGCGAAAAGCAAAATTGCGGATTGGTAAAGTAGGTGTTTTTGTGAATATGCCCTATGAACAAATGATGCACATGGTGGATGAATATGGACTTGATATGGTCCAGCTTCATGGAGATGAAACGCCTCGTGCCTGTGAACAGATCGCAAATTATGTTACCGTAATAAAAGTTTTTCGACTTGGGGAGAATGATCCGATTTCCTGGATAACCAAACCTTATGAAGAATCCTGCGATATGTTCCTTTTCGATACACTGGGAGTAGGATATGGAGGAACGGGAAAGAAATTCAACTGGGATCTTCTGAAACCCTCTGGAATTGATAAATTATTTTTTCTGAGCGGTGGGATTGAACCGGAAGATACGGATAAACTCAGGTCATTTTTTACGGAAGAAGTTTCAAAGAAGCTCTTCTCAATAGATATAAATAGTCGTTTTGAAATCCAAAGCGGGTTAAAGGACCTGGATAAAATAGAAAAATTTTATAAATCGCTGAACGCTAAATAAATTTTAACATGGCAGGATCAAAAACATTTCAGAAACCCAGCGAAAAGGGATATTATGGCGAATTCGGAGGTGCATTCATTCCAGAAATGTTATTCAGTAATGTAGAGCAACTCAGAACGCGCTACCTGGAAATTATAACAGAACCTGAATTTCTTAAGGAATTTGATTTGCTTTTGAAGGATTACGCAGGCAGGCCTACTCCTTTATACTTTGCCAGCAGACTTAGTGATAAATATGGTACGCGCATTTTTCTAAAACGGGAAGATCTCTGCCACACCGGAGCACATAAAATTAATAATACCATTGGTCAGATATTACTGGCTCAGAAACTCGGGAAAAAAAGGATTATTGCTGAAACAGGTGCTGGTCAGCATGGTGTTGCTACGGCAACGGTTTGTGCACTGAAAGGACTTGAATGCATTGTGTATATGGGTGAAAAAGATATTCAGCGCCAAGCGCCCAATGTGGCACGCATGAAAATGCTGGGCGCCACTGTAATTCCTGCAACCAGCGGTAGTAAAACCCTGAAGGATGCGACTAATGAAGCGATCCGGGACTGGATTAATCACCCGATAGATACACATTATATCATAGGCAGTGTGGTCGGTCCCCACCCTTATCCTGATATGGTTGCAAGATTTCAAAGCATAATCAGTGCCGAATTAAAATGGCAATTGAAAGAAAAAACCGGAAATAACAACCCGAATGCTGTTATAGCCTGCGTAGGTGGCGGAAGTAATGCCGCTGGATCATTTTATCATTTTCTTGATGAATTGCAAGTTCAGCTTATTGCCGTGGAAGCAGCCGGAGAAGGAATTGAAAGCGGGAAATCTGCTGCAACAACCAGTCTTGGCACGAAGGGTATCCTTCATGGTAGCCGAAGTTTGGTAATGCAGACAAATGACGGACAGGTAGTAGAACCCCATAGTATTTCGGCCGGTTTGGACTATCCTGGAATTGGTCCCCTCCACGCTCATTTATTTGTAACCGGGAGGGCTTCATTTTACAGTGCTACAGATACAGAAGCATTAAACGCAGCTTTTTTGCTGGCTAAACGGGAAGGAATTATTCCGGCTCTTGAATCTGCACACGCCCTGGCGATATTGGAAAAAATCAAATTTGCAAAAGATGATAATGTTGTGATATGCCTGAGCGGGAGAGGTGATAAGGATTTGGAAACGTACATGAAAGCCATGGAAGGAGTAAAGCCAAATGCTTAAAGTCTAAAATTAATTTTGGATTTGAAAATGAAATGCTGCCAACCGGTGTCCACTTAATCGAATACAATGAGCAGAATCAAAGAATTATTTGTGAAGAAAAAACAAAATGTGCTGAATGTTTATTTCACTGCAGGTTATCCAGCTTTAAATGACACGCTTCCCATTCTGAAAGCGCTTCAGGATGCAGGTGCAGATATGGTTGAGCTCGGCATGCCCTATAGTGATCCTCTGGCGGATGGTCCTGTAATCCAATCCAGCAGCGCCAGGGCTTTGGCAAATGGAATGACGATTCTCAAACTTTTTGATCAATTGAAGAATTTTAGGAAAGAAATTCACCTGCCTGTACTTCTGATGGGATATATGAATCCGATACTTCAGTACGGATTTGAAAATTTTTGCCGGGATGCGTCAGAGGCTGGTATTGATGGTCTGATTCTCCCTGATCTGCCGGTATATGAATTTGAAAATGAATTTGCCAAATTGATAAGAAAATACAATCTGGATTTTATTTTTCTGGTTACACCGGAAACGGAAGAAATGCGAATACGGAAACTGGACGAGCAAAGCAGCGGTTTTTTGTATGCTGTTTCTTCTTCATCCACCACAGGGAAAAATGCGACCTTAAATCAGCAGGAGAATTATTTCAATAAACTCAGGTCAATGGAGCTAAAAAATCCGGTAATGATCGGGTTTGGTATAAAAGATAAGTCCAGTTTTTCAAAAGCCTGTTCATTCGCAAATGGAGCAATCATTGGAACAGCATTTATTAATATCCTCGAAAACGCTTCTTTGAAGGAAATCCCTGTCCGGATAAGGGATTTTATAAATTGTCTCAAATGAAGATCGTTATAATAAAATACAATGCAGGAAATATAAGGTCAGTCTTGTTTGCCCTGGAGAGGATTGGTGCTGAAGCTTTAGTAACCGATGATCCGGATCTTATCTGCAATGCAGATAAAATTATTTTTCCAGGTGTAGGTGAAGCAAATTCCGCAATGAATTATTTGAAGGAAAGAGGACTTGATATTTTAATTCAGAATTTGAAGCAACCTGTACTTGGTGTTTGCCTGGGTATGCAATTATTATGTGCACATTCGGAAGAAAATGATACGGAATGTCTGGGTATTTTCAGTGAAACGGTAAAGAAATTTATTCCGGCTGAAGATAAACCACTTAAAGTGCCCCAGATTGGATGGAATAATATTTATAATTTGAATTCAAACCTTTTTACCGGGGTTGCAGAAAGCTCTTTTTGTTATTTTGTTCATAGCTATTATGCAGGACTTGGAGAAACTACTATAGCAAGGGCGGACTATATACAACCCTACAGCGCTGCCCTGCATAAAGGAAACTTTTATGGGGTACAGTTCCATCCCGAGAAAAGCGCCGGGATGGGAGAACGAATCCTGAAAAATTTTATTCAATTTTAGTATTAACAGTATGTCAATAGAAATTATTCCGGCAATTGATATCATGCATGGAAAATGTGTGCGGTTAACTCAGGGCAATTATTCAAGCCAGAAAATATATAATGAACATCCTTTGGAAGTGGCCCGGCAATTTGAAGATGCGGGACTGAAAAGATTACATCTCGTGGACCTGGATGGTGCAAAGGAAGGGCGGGTGAAAAACTGGAATGTACTGGAAACCATTGCGGGGAAAACCAACCTGATTATTGACTTCGGTGGCGGAATCGGAACTATCAAAGACCTTGAAATAGTTTTCGAATCCGGAGCGTTTCTAGCTAACATCGGCAGCATCGCTGTCAGGAACGAAAATCTTTTGCTTGACTGGATGAAAATTTATGGCCCTGGAAAATTTCTATTGGGTGCTGACGTTCGCAATGAAAAAATTTCAATCAGTGGATGGCAGGTGGACACAGAAATCCTTATTTATGATTTTATTGAAAAATACAGGAAGGCCGGCGTACAACAGATTTTTTGTACAGATATTAACCTCGATGGCGCAATGAAGGGACCATCACTGGAATTATACAGAAAAATTCTGAATCGGTTTCCTGATCTGCATTTTATAGCAAGTGGCGGAATAAGTTCACTGGATGACATTCATCGACTGGAAGAAACAGGATGCAGAAGTGCTATTATTGGGAAAGCAATTTATGAAGGATTGATTTCGCTCAAAGATCTATCGCATGTTAACTAAAAGAATTATACCCTGCCTGGATATTAAAAACGGACGCACAGTAAAGGGAACAAATTTTATCGATCTGCGTGACGCAGGAGATCCCGTTGAACTGGGCGCACGATATGCAGCTGAAGGAGCCGATGAACTGGTATTCCTTGATATCACAGCTACTCAGGAGAAAAGAAAAACTTTAAGTGAACTGGCACTTCGAATAGCTCATCATATAAATATTCCTTTTACTGTGGGAGGAGGTATTTCTTCAGTAGAAGATGTCCGCGTTTTATTGGATAACGGTGCAGATAAAATTTCTGTAAATACCGCTGCATTTAAAAACCCCGGGCTGATTTTGGAACTATCGGGAGTGTTCGGAAGCCAGTGCATTGTGCTGGCCATTGATGCAAAAAGAGAAGCAGATGGAAAATATTATGTCTATTTGAATGGAGGCAGGGTCGCAACAGAAACCAATTGCCTGGATTGGGCAAAACAGGGAGTTGAATTGGGTGCCGGAGAAATATTACTAACATCTATGGATCATGATGGCACAAGAAATGGATTTGCTGTGGAATTAACGGGCTTACTGGCTGAATCGTTACCCGTTCCGGTAATTGCTTCCGGAGGAGGAGGAACTATGGCACATTTTTCGGAGATTTTTAAAGCTGGGAAAGCGGATGCAGCGCTGGCAGCAAGCGTCTTTCATTTTAAGGAAATACATATACCTGTTTTAAAAGAATATCTGAACGATGAAGGTATCAGTATAAGAATATAATTTTGAACCATGGAAATCAATTATTCAAAATACAGTGATGGCCTGGTACCGGCGATTATACAAGACGACCGGACAAACAAGGTATTGATGCTGGGATTTATGAATCAGGAAGCACTTGAAAAAAGCAGGAGTACCGGTAAAGTCACATTTTATAGCAGATCAAAAAAAAGACTTTGGACGAAGGGTGAAGAAAGCGGTCATTTCCTTATTTTAAGGGATATCAAACTGGATTGTGATCAGGACAGTCTTTTGATTATGGCGAGTCCGACTGGCCCTGTATGTCATACAGGTTCAGATACATGTTGGAATGAAAAAAACGAAACTGATGAATTTTTAACAAAACTTGAAAGAATTATAAAAGATAGAAATAAACACCAGGTAGAAAACTCTTATATCTCAGGATTGTTTAAGAAAGGGATTAATAAGATCGCACAGAAATTGGGTGAAGAAGCAGTAGAACTGGTTATTGAGGCAAAGGATCAGAATGAAAACCTATTCCTAAATGAAGCAGCGGATCTCCTTTTTCATTATCTTATTTTATTGGAAGCAAAGGGACATAATTTAAAGGAGGTCACAGACGTTCTTCAGGTCAGGCACAATAAAAAAACTACATGAAAAAATATATTGTAATATTCAGTTTATTGATTGGAACTGTACAGGCTCAGCCAAAGAAGCCAACCGGGTTTCATATTGAAGGACACATTAAAGGACTTAGCGAAAATTCATTTGTTGCCCTCACAGACGCGAATAAACCCACAGATACGCTTGCACGCGGTACAGTGAGAGATGGAGTTTTTATTTTAAGCGGACAGGTAATAGAACCAAATCTTGTCATTTTAAATTTTGGTTCTGCCAATAAAAAAGCCCCCGTTTTCATTGGCAATGAAACTGTGACACTATATGGTGATATTGAAAATCTGAATGGTATTCAGGTGAAGGGTTCACCTAGTGAATCAGATTTTCAATTCTTCGAACAAGATTTTAATCCCTTCTTTGCGCGTATCAATCAATTAAGTCAGCTGGCCAATTCTCCAGATGCTGCATTAAAAAAAGATTCTATTGGAGATGCTTACCAGTTTACCGTAATGACTATCCAGTTAAAAGTTGATAGTTTTATACAAAAAAGAGGATCCTCCTATGTAAGTCCCTTTTTACTTGTCGTGGTAAATCAGTTATCCGACGACGTTTTTTTATTGGAAAAGAGGTATCAGAGCTTATCGCCAGAAGTACAACAAAGCATGTATGGTAAATATATCAGGGAACAAATTGATAATGGAAAGATTGGAGCTGTCGGGACGGAAGCAATGGATTTTATTCAAACAGATACCTCGGGGAGCCCTGTGAGTTTGTCTTCATTTAAAGGAAAATATGTTTTGGTAGATTTCTGGGCAAGCTGGTGCAAACCCTGCAGGATGGAAAATCCAAATCTGGTGGCAGCATATGAAAGATTTAAGGCAAAAAATTTTACCGTATTAAGTGTTTCCCTTGATAGAAGCCGTGATGCCTGGGTAAAAGCTATTCAGGACGATAAACTGGTCTGGTCACAGGTGAGTGATTTGAAATTTTGGAATAATGCGGTAGCAATGCAATATAGAATTCAACAAATTCCCCAGAATTTTCTTATAGATCCAAATGGAAAGATTGTAGGTAAAAATCTCCGCGGAACAGATTTGGATTCCAGGTTATGTGCGTTACTTGGTTGCAATTAGGGTTCAGGCAACTATAGTTTATGGGTTTATTTCGCGTAGCATAAGCCGTCAACCATGTACTAACTGTCTCTTATATATCTGCACTGCATTTTCGAATCCCAGATAAAGTGCGTCAGAAATCAAGGCATGCCCTATAGACACTTCATCTAACCAGGGAATCTGTTCAGCAAAATATTTTAGATTGTCAAGATCAAGATCATGACCTGCATTTATTCCTAACCCCATTTCCCTGGCTCTTCTTGCTGCATTAAGATATGGCAAAACAGCAAGCTCTTTATTCTCGTGGAATTTTTTTGCATATGCTTCCGTGTACAATTCAATCCGGTCAGTTCCCGTGTCCGCGGCAGCTTCAATCATGGCTAATACTGGATCAACAAAAATAGAAACACGGATGCCCGCTTTTTTAAAAACCGGAATAATACTTTTGAGATATTCTGAATAACGGATAGTATCCCATCCATGGTTGGAAGTTATCTGCCCTGATGTATCCGGTACCAATGTAACCTGATCAGGTTTAACAGCCAGAACCAGGTCAATGAATTTTTTCTCTTCGCAATTTCCTTCTATATTGAATTCAGTCCGGATAATTTTTTTTATATCAAAAACATCCTTATACCGGATATGTCGCTCATCGGGCCTTGGATGAACAGTAATTCCATCAGCCCCAAATTGCTGGGCGTCAATGGCAGCTTTTATAACATCCGGATTATTGCCGCCCCTGCTGTTACGCAGGGTAGCAAATTTATTTATGTTTACGGATAACCTTATCATAATACAAAAGTAAGCCTTAAGGTTATTGCAGAAATAAAGAAAGGGCCTTGAAAGGCCCTGACTAATCCTTATAAAAGTGCAGTTTTAAAACTTGGTAACAGTGTTTAGAACTTTGTTAGTATGGAACTATATAAAATATTTGAATTTGTGTTTTTTACACTTAGTTGATATATGCCAGCATCCAGAGCATTTACGTTATCAACATGAATCTGATTTTTTCCCTGGTTCACATTCACTCCCATCATTCGCAGAATTCGTCCCATTTGATTGGAAAGTACTATGATACAATGGTCTTCCGAATCAGCACTTATTTCTACGGTAATGTCGTCAGTAAATTTTTCGGGGTATGTTGCAATTTCCATATAAGTATTGGATTTGCCTGTAGACTCGTCCACTGAGAAATACATTACTGGTTATTATTGTTATTATTGTTTGGTAATTTCCTTTCCTGAGTTTTAATTGGAATTGGAATCAGTCGCATGTTTTCATAACTGGACCTGTTTTGTGATGCTTCAGAAATCAGCTCTTTAATGGTATCTAGTAAAATTTGAATCGTTTTCATAAGGTTGATTTGCATATAATATATCGATTTACTTGCCAGAACTTAATGTGCTTAAAACCAGCGTATTATGAAATTAATATAGGGTAGATTTATCCCCGGTTGGGAAAAATGCATTCTTTTTTGGACAGCATCCCTAAAAGCGTGTAATTAATTTAATGTTTATGATTCGTGGGGTAAGTCTCTGTGGCATTGCATAGGTTGTGTTGGAGAAATCCTTCACAAAGAGATAGGAAATGGTATTCTCCCTGTTAATCACATTGAATATCTCCAGCGTAGCCCAGATATTTTCCAGTTTGCGGAAAGGGTTATGAGATCTGCGGTTTGCTTTATCATTATCGAGCAACAGCGCACTGAATCCAACATCAGCGCGTATATAAGGATCAATTATAAGAGCATCGCGATATTTAACGCTTCCCGGAACACTATAAGGGAGATTACTCCCATAAATAAGGTTTAGATATACTTTAAAGTTTTTATTTGTTGAAAGATAATCCTGTATAAACATCCCAAGTGTAAATAACCTGTCCGTTGGCCTTCGGATCCAACCCTGATGTACAAGGGTACTGTCCACAGGCCTGTTCAATGAGTCCAGGGTATAATCGTAATAGGTAGCTCCATTGATTTTTTCTTTAGTTTGCATGATGCCAATACTGACCCAGCTTTCTGCATCTTTCACGAGATTTGCAAATAACCTTCCCTCAACTCCAACAGCATAAGCTTTTGCATTATTTTCAGCATAATATTGAATGCTTACATTATTTATATTATAAGGATTCACATTCCAAAGATCTTTGTAATAGGCCTCTACAGAAAGGCGGAATGGTTTTTCATTTTCCTTGAAGTTGATATCAAAACCGGCAGTGGCCTGAAAACTTTGTTGTGCTTTTACCTCAGGGTTTATTGTCCCGTCAGGTGCGCGAAGTTCACGATAAAAAGGGGGCTGATCATATATTCCAATAGCAGCTTTATAAACAATATCCTGATTACTATGTGCAGGTTTCCAGGATATGCCCATTCTTGGAGAGAGCAACAATTGCCTGGTGAATGTATTATAATTTAACCGTGCGCCTGCCTGAAGGGTAAATTCCGGATATTTTTTGAAACTGATATTATCCTGAAAAAATCCATTGAACCGCCCAATGTTCAAATTATTATTTCCATTTACGACATAATTCAGATTGAGTGCGCCCGGTTGATAAGGCAGCGAATAACCAACTGAATCTTCGTATATCCATTCATGCAACTGATCATGGATAGTTTGTAATTCAGCGCCCAGGCCCCATTGCAGATACTGATTTTCTATTTTCAAATAGCCCTTATGATTAAAACTATATAAATGGATATCCAGGTTATCTCTGGCAAAATTCTGATTGCTTCCGATACCCAGGGGGTTTACGATTTTGCCAAAATCGGAACTGGTAATATCAAAATCTCTTTCGCCGAATAAATAATCTCCGGTAATATCATAATTCTGGTTTTCTATATCGCTGAAAGTAGAAAGCATCCACTTAAGTTTCAGATTTTTATTTATCTGTTGATTCCAGGTGAGTCCTGCAAGACCAGTTTTATATTTATCTGCTTCCTGTCCGCTAAAAAATATATCAAGTCCCAGGTTTGCTGTAAAATATGGCGAGAAAACTGCAGTACTTAGCTGTGCCGACATGGGAACCAGACTGAATGAAGTCTGGGAGTATACTGTAAATAATTCAAGCGAATTTTTTGGATTAAGCTGATAACTAAACAGGCCCTGGATATCTGAAGATGAAGGAATATAATTCCCTTTGACTTCCTGCGAACTAAGGAGTGTCGCGAAACTCCGGTTCCTGGCTCCTACGATATAACTGAATCTTTTATTTTTAGAAACGCCTTCCAGTTCCAGACCTTGTTCTAATAAACTTAAATATGCCGATCCACCAAATTCTGCAGGATTTTTATACTGAATGTCCAAAACGGAAGAAATTTTATCACCATATTTTGCCTGGAAACCCCCATTATAAAAATTGACATTGCGGGTCATTTCCGGATTGATAAAGCTCAGACCTTCCTGTTGCGCATTACTAACCAGATAAGGCCGGAATATTTCGTAGTCATTAACATAAATAAGATTCTCATCATAGTTTCCTCCTCTGACTGAATATTGCGAGGTAAGTTCATTATTGGATCCGACGAACACTTTAATCAAACTTTCAATTCCACCTACAGGAGTAGGAATATTGATTGCGTCCCTGGGATTGATGCGTATGAGACCGGCTTCCTTGCGGTCTCTTTCATTTGTAACCGTTATATTTTGAAGATTCGAAACCGATCTTTCCATCCTGATAACAATCCGTTCTTCTTCCTTGTCATTCAGAATAAAATTTTGCTGGAGGCTTTTATATCCTGTAAATGAAAAAACAAGTGCAAAAGCCTTGTCAGCTGGAACATGCATTCGAAATGTGCCCGAATCGGAACTCATCAGGCCGGTTTCGCGACCAAGCAAAACAATTGAAACCTTTGCCAGTGGGTTTTCGTTTTCGTCCAATATTTTTCCGGATACAATCGCTCCGGATTTTTGGGCAAGCAATTGTATGCCTTGGATTAAAAAGAGGAATATGAGAATATGTCTTCTCATGCGATCCGCTTCAGAAGCCGGATGGTTTCTTTTGGATCCTTGGACTGGAAAATGCTACTGCCTGCTACCAGGACATCTGCACCTGCCTGTATCAGGGCGGGGGCATTTTCAAGCGTAATGCCACCATCCACTTCAATAAGTATTTCTTTTCTTGTTTTACGGATCATTTTTTTCATTTCACGAACTTTTTCCAGGGAGTGGGGGATGAATGATTGTCCTCCAAAACCAGGATTCACTGTCATTATGAGAACATGATACAGGTCTTCAAGTATATCTTGAAGGAATTCCACCGGCGTGTGTGGATTGATCGCAACGGCAGGTTTCATTCCCAGAGAGCGGATTTGCTGGATATTGCTATGAAGGTTTTTGCATGTTTCAAAATGCACAATCAGAATGTCTGCACCGGCTTTTTTAAATACAGGCGTAAGTTTTTCCGGTTCTTCAATCATCAGGTGAACATCACAGATTTTCTTCGTTGCTTTCCGGATATGCTCAATAACTGGAATGCCGAAACTGATATTCGGAACAAATCTTCCATCCATTACGTCCAGGTGAAACCAATCAGCCTCACTCTCATTTAACATTTTACAGACCCTATCAAGGTGTAGAAAATCAGATGCGAGAAGGGAAGGAGCAATCAGGCTCATGAATTTATTTTAACAGACTGAATAAACAAATGTACTGTTAGTGTAAAGGATGAGCAAATCCTGTATCGAGGATCTCTAACCTTTGTCTTGCTTCATTAAAATTCTTATCCAGAGAAATTGCTTTGCGATAATTATTAATGGCGTCCATTTTCCTGTTTTGCGATTCATAACAACGTCCCAGCCAATAATAGGCATCCGGATCTGTACTGGTAACGGTGATGGCCATATTAAAAGTCTTTAAAGCCTCATTAAAATTTTTCATTTGGAAGTAAGCTCTTCCTTTTTCAAGATAGGCATCGGTAGTTTTCCAGTCCCTGAGAATGCAGGAATCGAACTGCATAATGGCTTTCGGGTATTGCTTCGTGTTGGCATAAAATATTCCTTTAATAAAGAACGGATCAATCAGCATTCGTGTGGAATCGTGTTTCAGAATATAATCGCAGATTTCCAAAGCCCTTGGATTTTTTTGTTCAGCATATAAATGTGCTAGTTCGAGTCCGTAGGTATCCACTCCCTGAAACGAATAAGCTTTTTGAAGCGCTCTGATCGCCTGTAAGGTATCTTTTAGCGTTTCCAGCAGCATTGCTTTTTCGAAATAAGTTTCAGGATCCAGCGAATCCTTTGATATCATTTCATTATAAATCCCCAGGGCCTGAACGGATCTTCCGGAAACTGAATATGCATCAGCTAATAGTCTTCCTACTTGAGCATTGGAAGGATACTGGCGGTAAAGAGATTCAAGCAGAATTTGTTTTTCATTTACTCTGCCAAGAATTTCCAGATTAGCCGCATAAGGCAGGGCTATTTCCAATGATTGCCTGAGGGACCAGGCCTTTTGGAAATCAGCAAAAGCCAGTTCATGCGCATTCTTCTGTGAAAGAAGGATAGCTCGTCGGAGAAAAAGAGATGCATCTCCGGGAAATTTGTTTATACTGTCGTTCAGATTTTTAAGCCCGGGATCGTTTATTATGGAAGAATCCTGCGATTCAGCATGACTGCTTTTATTTTTGCATGCGCCTGTTTCCATGATGAGAAACCCTGACAAAAGAATGTAACAGCTAAATTTTAAGCAGGACATTCGCAAATTTAAATCTTTCCCTTCCCGCATTCAGTTATCTAAATGCTTTAATTTCATGTCAAACTAGAATTTATGTCTTCCGTATTATTGCAGGTGCATAGTATTTTACGCTGGGTTATATTAATATTATTGTTTCTTTCAATTGTTCAAAGCTTCATAGGATGGATCAGGAGGCGGGAACTCCGGGAAGTAGATGCTAAACTCTGGTTATTTACTATGATTTCCGCACATACCACATTACTGATTGGACTGATTCTTTTATTATTTGGGCGATTTGGCATATTAAGCACAGGATTGCCTGAGGGGGTAATACTGATGAAGGACAAGTTTTATCGTTTTTACTGGGTAGAACATCCTGTTGCCATGCTGGTAGCCACTATTTTTATAACTATTGGTCGTGGTGTCGTAAAAAAGCAAATTACAGATCCATTGAAATACAAAAGAGCTTTTTGGTTATTTCTTCTGGCACTTTTGATTATCCTCGCAACGATACCATGGCCAGGGAGAGAGATTATTGGCCGCGGACTTTAAAAATTCCTTTAATCATTCTCTAAACTGGTTTCGCATAAATTTTTTATATTCATGCCCTTAAAAAGGTCTTATGATCAGATTTCAGGACATTAAGGAAGGAGATATCATTCAGGCAGATTTTGGAGGTCAGCGTTTTGATGCGGTCGTAACTGATCTCAATCTGGAGGATAAACAGGTATGTGTGCATAATGGCGACCAGGAAGCATGGTTTGAACCAAATGATCTATATCCCATACAGGTGAATGATGAACAACTACAGAAACTTGGATTTGAAAAACTGATGAACGGAGACCAATCCGTCAAATATTCAAGGGGCCCTTTTCGCATTCTTATCCCCGGACCTGACCAATTCAATGAGTTAGAGATCTGGTACCGGGAAGATCACCGCCACCTTCACAGGCCTATTGGGGTCCATGAATTGCAGAATTTCTATCATCAGATGACAAAAGTGGACCTGAGCCGCGTTTAAAACAGGTCATTTCCCTGAGTTTTGGCCTTTCCGGTATCCAATTTAGCCTGGGTAGGATGTTTATTCCATGAAATTTTATTCTTTCATCAAGTAATATTATCTTTGCGCTCCCAAAATCTATGGCTAAACAAGCGCTCATTAAACAGGATGGATCTATTGTAGAAGCACTTTCCAATGCCATGTTTAAAGTGAAGCTGGAAAATGGGCATGAAATCCTTGCTACTATTTCCGGGAAAATGAGAATGCATTATATACGGATTCTGCCGGGTGATAAAGTGGGTGTTGAAATGAGTCCATATGATTTGACAAGGGGAAGGATCATATTCAGATACAAGTAGTATTGTTAAAATAGTTCAGAACAGATAAAAGTAAAAAGAAGTTGTATGAAAGTCCGGGCATCCATTAAAAAGCGAAGTGTAGATTGTAAGATTGTGCGCCGCAAGGGTAAGCTGTATATTATTAACAAGAAAAACCCGCGTTTCAAACAACGTCAGGGATAATTAAGTTGATCAGTAATAAAAAATAGAAATTATAAATCAGTAAAAGATGGCGCGTATTGCGGGTGTTGACTTACCAAAAAACAAAAGAGGCGAAATCGGGTTGACCTATATATTTGGAATAGGTCCTTCAACAGCCAAATATATTCTTTCCAAAGCAGGAATCAGCTTTGATAAGAAAGTATCCCAATGGAATGATGATGAACTGAATGCCATTCGTAATATTATCACGAATGAATTGAAAGTGGAAGGGGCATTGCGTTCCGAAGTACAGATGAGCATTAAGCGACTTTTGGATATTGCATGTTACAGGGGAGTTCGTCATCGCAAAGGCTTGCCAGTTCGCGGACAACGCACGCGTACCAACAGCCGTACGAGAAAAGGAAAACGCAGAACAGTTGCAGGGAAAAAGAAGGCGCCTAAAAAGTAGTAATTAATAATACTCAATTTTAATTGAGTATGTTTTATAAAGCACCATTAAATAAACTAGAATCAATACCAGATACGGGGTGCTCGGGGAGGATTGATTCAATTCCTGCTAAATACAGGAAATATTGTAAACAGATTACCTAATTCGAAAAATGGCAAAAGCACAACAGGTTACCAGCGCAAAAGCTGCATCAAAAAAAAGAGTCGTTAAAGTAGATGCGTACGGAGATGCGCATATTTCTGCGAGCTTTAACAACATCATCATTAGTATTACCAACAAAAACGGTCAGCTTATATCATGGAGCAGTGCCGGTAAAATGGGTTTCAAGGGATCAAAGAAAAATACGCCATATGCAGCGCAAATGGCTTCTGCCGATGCAGCAAAAACTGCTCTGGATGCAGGTCTGAAAAGAGTGGATGTTTTTGTTAAAGGTCCTGGTTCAGGAAGAGAAAGCGCAATCCGTTCGCTTGCGAATAACGGAATAGAAGTGGTCATGATAAAAGATGTTACACCATTGCCACATAATGGGTGCCGTCCACCAAAGAAAAGAAGGGTTTAATTAATTTTTATTATAAGCTGAACAGGATTTCATTTTAAGATTTTTCATAATCCTGTTCGGGTACTCAAAAATCTAAAACATACTATGGCACGTTACACAGGTCCAAAGACCAAAATCTCACGAAAATTCGGTGAACCTATCTTAGGAAATGGAAAATGGCTGACTAAAACCAGCAATCCTCCAGGTCAGCACGGAGCGACAAAAAAACGCAAAACACTTGGAGAATATGCAATTCAGCTAAAAGAAAAGCAAAAAGCTAAATACACATACGGTGTACTTGAACGTCAGTTCAGAAAAACTTTTGATGAAGCTTCCAGAAAAAAAGGAGTAACGGGTGAAAACCTTATCCGTCTTCTTGAATCCAGACTGGACAATACGGTTTACCGTTTAGGTATTGCTAATTCCAGGCCAGGTGCACGCCAGCTTGTTTCACATAAACACATAACCGTAAATGGAGAAGTTGTAAATGTGCCATCTTTTCAGCTCAAACCCGGAGACAGCATTGGATTAAAACCCACTTCCCGGAATAATGCAGGTATTATTTCAGCAGCTAAAGGTAAAAATAACAAGATCAACTGGCTTGATTGGAATGAAGCAGAAATGAAAGGAACTTTTATAGCTTTTCCAGAAAGAGAAAGTATTCCAGAGAATATTAAGGAACAATTGATCGTAGAATTATATAGTAAATAATCGAATTCAGCATTCATCATTAGTAAATCGAAAATTTAAATATGGCCATTTTAAATTTCCAGAAACCAGACAAAATCATACTCCAAAAAGCAACAGATTTCGAAGCCCAGTTCGAATTCCGTCCTTTGGAGCCAGGTTATGGAGTAACCATTGGGAATGCCCTGCGCAGGGTATTACTTAATTCTTTAGAAGGATATGCGATAATTGGTGTAAAAATCGAAGGAGCCGATCATGAATTTGCCACTCTGAAGGGTGTTACTGAAGACGTGGTTGAAATCATCCTTAACCTGAAACAGGTGCGTTTCAAGAAGAAGGTTGATCATGAAGTAGCTCAGGAAAAAATTACACTCAGCCTTAAAAATAAAACCGAATTCACTGCTGCGACGATCGGAGATGCATTGCCGAGCTTTGAAGTGATGAATCCGAACCTTTTAATTTGCACTATGGATGCATCAGCAAGGGTTGATATTGAAATTACCATAGGAAAAGGCAGGGGGTATGTGCCTGCAGAAGACAATAAACCCAAAGATGCACCATTCGGGTACATTCCAACGGATGCAATTTTCACTCCGATAAAGAATGTACGTTATTCAATTGAAAATACCCGTGTGGAACAGAGGACGGATTTTGAAAAATTGCTGATGGAAGTTTCTACGGATGGTACAATCCATCCCGAAGAAGCCGTTAAGCAGGCTTCCCGCATTTTGATACAGCACCTGATGATCATCACTGATGAAAATATCACATTTGATAATAAGGAAGAAAAGAAAGAAGACCTGGTTGATGAACAAACCCTTCAATTACGTAAGGTTCTGAAGACACCGCTTGAAGACCTTGATCTTTCCGTACGGGCATTTAACTGTCTTAAAGCAGCAAAGATTAACAGTCTGAGCGAATTGGTTACATACGAACAGGAGGATCTCATGAAATTCAGGAATTTTGGTCAGAAATCGCTGGCTGAAATAGAACAGGTATTACACGAAAGAGGTCTTCATTTCGGAATGGATCTTTCGAAGCTGAAACTGGATGATGAATAAAACAAGTATAAGAGTATAGGAGTATAAGAGTATGCAAGTCATCCTCACACTCTTATACTCTTATTCTCTTATACTTTTCAAAACCCGCTTTGCAATTCCTGACACGGTGTAAAGCTTAAACGAACAAAGTCATGCGTCACGGAGACAAAATTAACAACCTGGGCAGAACCGCCTCCCACAGAAGTGCCCTGCTTAGTAATCTGGCCTGTCAGCTGATCACCCATAAAAGGATCGTTACAACCCTGGCTAAGGCAAAAGTACTCAGAACTTATATCGAACCCCTGATTACCAAAGCAAAGGAAAACACAACCCATCAACGAAGAGTCGTATTCAGTTATCTGCAGGATAAGGATTCAATTACCGAATTATTTGGAACTGTAGCTGAAAAAGTTGCGGGACGTCCGGGTGGATATACCCGTATCATAAAACTCGGTAAAAGAACCGGTGATGCAGCTGAAACAGCCATGATTGAACTTGTGGATTTTAATGAAATTTACGGTAAAGGCAAAGGCGAAGCTAAAGAAGCGGGAAAAAGAACCCGCCGTTCAGGAGGAAAGAAAAAAGCAGAACAAGCTACT
>JABDDT010000065.1:5282-18677 GCA_013287475.1 Bacteroidota bacterium | reverse complement strand
CTACTATATAGGTATCGCGTAAATCAAATTCTTCAAATGCAGTATATGAGGAATGAAATCTCCAAAGACCTCCATGATGATGTCGGCTCAACACTCAGCAGTATCAGCATACTCAGCCAGGTTGCCAAAGATAAAATGGCAGAAGGGCAGCAGGAACAATCTTCTACCATTATGTCTAAAATTAATACCTCCGCACAGGAAATGGTAGAAAAAATGGGCGATATCGTCTGGGCGGTGAATTCCAGAAAAGACAGCATTCAGGACGTTATTCTCAGGCTGAAGAATGCGTTTTTGGAAACCTGTGTTTCCAGAGAAATTCAACTGGTTTTTTATTGTGACCCTGTTCTTGAAAAGCGTACAATGTCTATGCAGATTAGAAAAAATATGTATCTCATAAGCAAGGAGGCGATCAACAATGCCATTAAATATTCAGAAGGAAATAATATAGCTATAAGCTTTTCCATGAACCCGCAGGGGATGGAATTGAAGATTGCTGATAATGGAAAAGGATTTGATCCAATAGATCGTAAATGGGGAAACGGTCTATCGAATATGAAAATCCGTGCGGATGAAATGAATGCAATATTGAAAATAAAATCAGCACCAAAAGGTACCGAAGTAGTTCTGAACCTGTCCATACCGAAAAATCGGTAATTTATATACTCCCGGTTCGGACTAACTTAGCATGCTTATGCGTATTAAGCTTGCAATATATGAGGACAATCGAAAGTTTATTGAGGCATTACGCATCATGACCGAGACACTGAGCGAGGTAGAAATCACAGGAATTTATACTGATACAGCCGATATCATTCATCAGTTGGCAAATAACACACCGGATATTGTATTAATGGATATACGCATCAAACCACTCAATGGCATTGAATCAACCAGGCTTATTCTGAAGCATTATCCTTCGGTAAAAATTCTGATCCAGACAGTTTTTGAAGATGATAATCATGTATTTGCTGCCATTTGTGCGGGAGCTTCCGGATACCTCCTGAAAAGACATCTACAGGATTCATTCCCTGCTTTTCTAAAGGAAATTTTTGACGGAGGCGTACCTATGTCGCCTAATATTGCACAAAAAATTCTTCACCTCTTCCGAAAACATTTTCCCGGAACAGCTATACTTGAAAATTATAATCTCAGTAAAAGGGAAAAGGAAATTTTAAAATGCCTGGTAGAAGGACTCAGTTACAAAATGATCGCAGATAAATGCGACATCAGTCTTGAAACAGTAAAAACGCATTTTAAAAGAATTTATGAAAAGCTTCATGTTGCCAGTATGACGGAAGCAGTGGCTAAAGCCATCTACGAAAACCTCACTTGAATTCTATCCTACATTCTTTTCATGTATTATGCCCGATGTCCCTATTTGTCGGTATTGCAGACCGTGAGTCCATTCAATAATTTTGAAAATAGAAATTCAGAACTGTAATAAACGATTGACTCTATTGTTCCCCGGATAAAATATCCTCTGTAAAAACTTTCCCTGCTATTCTACTGTGAATTCTTTTCTGTTCTGATGGTAAACATGCAATTAGTTTCAAATAGATGAAGAAATTAATCATTAAACCTTCCTCAATAATCCGTGCTTCTATGAAGATTTTTTGATTTTAACTGAACCTCAAACTATGTTCTAAACTATTATTTATGAAAAAGTATTTTTTTCTTCTTATCATTTCCTCACTGTTTGTTATTACATGCAATAAAAATAATCCGCTGGGGGCCAATGCGAATATTACCCAGGTAGATCTTCAAATCGGTCTGACAGGAGATACCCTGATTATTACCGGAACAGGATTCACCAATGCCAGTCAGTTGTCAGGAACATTAAACGGCAATACAATCACTGTTGAATCTGCCACCACCACCATGGTGGTTGCTTCTGTACCACCAGGAATATATACTGCAGGAAACCTGGTAATAAATGGCGGACCACTTCCGATAAATTATCCTTATAGTTTCGATATCACCGGTACGATTTTCGGAATGACTTCCTCCGGTGGATCCTCGATAACCATTACCGGAGCTTTCCCTACTCTATCAGCTGCAACCGGGCTGACACTTTCAGTAAACGGCATGCCATATACTATTATCAGTGCTACTGCTACTCAGATTGTAGCAACCAGTGATGTGGCTGCTGATCCCCATACATTAATAAACGCACCAATAAAAATCGGAACGACCGGACAAAGTATTAAAAAGGGAATTCCATTTGTCATTCTTAGTATTTCTCCGAATTCAGGAACAGCAGGAACACCTGTCAACATTACCGGATTGGGATTCAGTTTTAATAAGGGTGTTGATACAGTAAGATTCAATGGTACTATTGCAACTATAAGCAGTGGAACTGATGCCTCTCTTTTGGTAACGGCTCCTCAGGGAGGATCGACCGGTCAGATTTCAGTTTCCAACGGAAACAATACCTATCTGGGTCCTGTATTTACTTACCCGGATGATGTAAGTACTTTCGCCGGGAGCGGATCCGGCGGCTCAGTCAACGGGCAGGGTATTGCTGCTTCTTTCACCTCTCCCGAAAATGGTGCTTTTGATAGCAAAGGAAATCTCTTTATAGCCGACTATGGAAACAATTTGATCCGTATGATTACGCCTGATGGAGCCGTCAGTACGTTCGCAGGAAAAACCACCTCCGGTTTTGCAAACGGCCAGGGTACCAATGCAAGCTTTAACTCTCCTTCAGGATTGGTTTTTGATAAACAAGGTAATCTCTATGTTTCGGATGAGTTAAACAATGCCATTCGCAAAATTGACCAACAGGGAAATGTAACGACTTTTGCCGGAACAGGTCTCGTAGGATTCCGGGACGCTCAGGGAACTAATGCTGCATTTGACCGGCCCATCGGTTTAGCAATTGATACGATTTCCAATTTACTGTATGTCGCCGACAGTCGTAATAATGCAATCCGTACCATCAATCTGACGAATGGCAATGTTGTAACACTTGCAGGGTCCGGACAGGCAGGTGCAACAGATGGCGATATTTCGAATGGTAATTCTGTTTATGCAACTTTCAATAGTCCCCGTGGATTAGCATTGGTATCAAGTGGATCAGCAGGGGCTGAAACCGTAAATTTATTTATTGCTGATTATAGTAACAACAAGATCCGGGAGATCGTAATGAATTATTTAGCGGCGAAAGTTTACACGCTTGCAGGGAATTCAGGCAATCAATCAGGTTTTACCAATGTTCCGGCCACATTTAACGGGCCCAACAGTGTATGTATCGGTTATGACAGGTTTGGCAACAGGGAATTATTTATTGCCGACGCAAGCAACCATGCAATCCGTTATTCATCCTCTGATCCTGTTTCAGCCTTAGCTGGCGAACTGCCTGTGATGACTTTGGCAGGCACAGGGGCAGCCGGACTTACAAATGGAAATTACAGTAATGCCACTTTTAAATATCCAGATGGAGTAACATATAATCCAAAAGACGGAAACATATATGTAATTGAATTTGGAAATAATGATGTCAGAAAAATAATTCTGCCCTAAAGTCTGAATCGTGGTCAACCAATCATTCCCTGATACATTTTGTTCAGGGAATTTTTTTTTAAATCCTGAATATCCGAATCAACTTAAGTTGTGAATAAATTATTGACACAAGCTTAATATTCCACCCAAAGTAATTACTTACCTTTCTAAACGGAATCCATTTGATAAAAATGAGTTCCTCTCCCGAACTATCTTCATTTCTACATTTTTCTCTTAACCTTTTAAAACTATTCATTACCGGGCTACAAGCCGGACTAAGCTGACCCATTCAGTTAATACCATTTTTTCAATCTAAAATTTTATTGTATGTCTAAAAAACCAAACATCCTGCTCGTGCATGGAGCATGGGCAGACGGATCCAGTTGGGGTAAAGTAATTCCGCTTTTAACAGAAGCCGGATATAATATAGTAGCGACACAACAAAAATTAGAATCACTGGAGGATGATGCGGAAACAGTACGTCGTGCTGCTGAAGCGCTGGATGGTCCTGTTCTTCTGGTCGGACATTCATACGGGGGAGCTATTATAACAGAGGCAGCTCATTTATGCCCCAATGTAATCGGTCTGGTATACATTGCCGGCTTTGCGCCGGATAAAGGAGAAAGTCTTGAAATTCTTTCAGCAAGCGGACCTGTAGCTCCTCCGGGAGCAGCAGCTGTAAGGCCGGATAAATATGGATTTTTGTGGATCGACAGAGAAATGTTTGCAGATAATTTTTGTCAGGATGCAGATAAAACAGAAGCTCATGTTATGGCCGTCATCCAAAAGCCTCTTTCTCTCGCCGCCTTTCAGGGTAAAGTAACTGATGCCGGCTGGAAAAACCTACCCTGCTGGTACCAGGTTTCAATGAACGACCGAATGATTCCTCCTCCGGCCGAACAATTCATGGCTACGCGAATCAATGCAAGGACTATTACAGTACCGGCAAGTCATGCTTCCATGGTTTCTCATCCGGAAGATATAAGTGAATTCATACTTGGCGCTGCCAAAGAACTTCATGCATCCATTAAAGACGAATCCGCGGTACATGCATAAGTACCCCTCCTCTTTTTAAAAATCAATTTATATCCGGGGCTGTCTCTTCGCAGGCAGTCCCGGGAAAAACAGGAAAATAAAAAAACAATATTTCGATCCGTATTATTGAAATATAAGTGTGCCGAATCGTTCATAATCGTGAAAATTGGATCTGGTTAATTGCCAGGACCAGTCTGAGGTCTTATTATCATAATCAATCCGGTAAAAATTAGCGCGCCAACGGGTTCCTTTTACTGGAGGGACATTGGTCATGGGCCTGAGCAGTTTATAGGGAATAAAAAACTCTGCGGTCCAGGCAACGACATCGGTATTATTTTTTATTACATGTACAGCATGCCGGGTTTTTCGATCACCTTCATAATGCCAGGGTCGCCATCCAAGGAAATTTCCCCTGATATTTGGAACGAGTATTGCCAATTCGTAATTGAAAGGTGAAATTTCATATTCAAAATACATAGGTACTGATTCATCCGTCCAAAAAAATGCTTCAACAACATCTTCTTTATACAGGTCCAAAAAATCTTCTCTTAGTGTTGATGTTAATTTATTATCCTGGCAATAATACAAACAATAAATACCTGAATCAGAATAGAGAATTTTAATCTTTGTCTGGTAAACTTCACCGTGTTCATTCCTTTTTGGTAGCCGGACCCATTTTTCTTCATTCCAATTAACGGCTGATCCATCGCCTGTGATCTCAAAATCATTTGTTTTATTTACAATCATTACGGTTGAATCCGGAGATTGTGCCCGCAGTTTTATACTTACCAAAGAAGAAATAAAAAACAAAGAAACAAAAAATACAGTCTGTTTAATATTCATATGGCTATTCATTTTTGAATAAATTCATTTACCAAGCATTGGGAATAGCCTTTTAATATCGTCATCACCGGGCTGAGTGCCATATTCACATATTTCAAATTCTTCCACAAACTGTACTTTATCAGCCTTATCCTTACCGTACCATTTTTCAAGGGATGCCCTGGCTTCCGGTTTTATAATTCGCGTGTTTCTTTTATAAAGCCATTTGATACGATCTTCCTTGCTTTGTGGTACTTCGTTGGAATAATGCCCGATCCAGGGCAGCCATTCATACATCTGCGATTCATGGGCGTCCAGGGCAGATATTTTTTGATCATAGGTGCTGGTAATATCCACCACGATGTCCGGGCGGAAAGGGTTAGGTCTTTGAAAATGATCTTCATAATATACGAATACAGGATTTTTTTTCAATGCAGGAACTTCAGGTTCAATGTTGGGAACGGCTACCATATAGGCAGCATCCTGAACCAGTACACCTGTATAGCGGTGATCAGGGTGATAATCGTTTGGGCGTGGAGCAAATACCAGGTCTGCATTCCATTCCCGAATTTCTTTTATGACCTGCAACCTCACTTCCAGAGAAGGCATCAGCAGACCATCGTGATTATCAAGAACGTCATATACAATGCCCAGTCTTTTTGCTGATTCCTGTGTTTCTGCATACCTTCTTTTTGCAAGTTCCTTCCCTTTTAATGTCTGGTGACCAGCATCTCCGTTTGTTACCGATACAAATTTTACTGCATATCCCATCCGGGCAAAAAGTGCGGCCGTACCGCTACTCTTTTCATCACAATCATCGGGATGAGCACCGAACATGATAATCCGGATCTTCCCATTATCCTGTTGGGCATGTACAGCAGCCGACATCAAAATCACAAGTCCTGTTATAAGTAAAAAATTCCTGTAAAAGATTTTCATAAAAAACTTTTGCTGTGGTTATAAAAATAAATATGAGTATGAATAGCCGGACTATTAAATAAAAATACTGCGTTCCTGTTCCACTTCTTCCATTATTTTATGAATTGTATAATCCAATTCTTCTTTAGTGGTGAATCTTCCAAGGCTAAAACGAATGGAACTACGTGCTTCTTCTTCCGTTAATCCCATTGCAATCAAAACATGGCTTGGTTCCGGCGATGCGGAACTGCAGGCTGATCCTGATGAAACTGCGATATCTTTGTTCAAATGGATCATCAGGTCGCTGGCACGACAATTTGCGAAGCGAAGATTGGTAACCTGTGGCGACCTGTTAACTTCCGGCCCATTGCGAAAACATCCTTTTAATTTTAGCAGGGAATTTTCCAGATAGTCCCTTAAAGATGCAATAAGATTGCTTTCAACCGAGAGGCTGGCCTGAGAAAGTTCACAGGCTTTGCCGAGCCCTACAATACCTGGTACATTAAGTGTACCACTCCTCATACCCATTTCGTGATTTCCCCCGTCAATTTGGGCAATAAGCCGCACCCTGGGATTTTTTCGTCGCACATAGAGTGCACCAACCCCCTTGGGTCCATAAATTTTATGGGCACTCAGAGCCAACAGATCGATTCCATCCTGCTGAACGTTGACCGGCAGCTTGCCAATTGCCTGTGTTGCATCCGTGAAAAAAATGATACGGTGTTTTTTAGCGATGGCAGCGATTTCACGGATAGGCTGGATGACACCCGTTTCATTGTTTGCGTACATTACGGCAATAAGAATGGTCCGATCAGTAATCTCAGATTCAAGTTCTTCGCAGTTGATGAAACCTTCCCTGTTTACTTTTAGATAACTGATCCGGGCTCCTCTTTTTTCCAATTGATGACAGGTATCCAGAACAGCTTTATGTTCCGTTTCAACTGTGATTATATGATCTCCTATAGTGCCATACATTTCAAAAACACCTTTAATCGCCAGATTATCACTTTCTGTGGCTCCCGAGGTAAATATGATTTCTTTGGAATCTGCACCTATCAATGAAGCAATTTGTTCGCGACCGATTTTCACCGCTTCTGCGGCTTCCCAACCATACTGGTGACTGGTACTTGCAGCATTTCCAAATTTTTCAGTAAACCATGGAAGCATTATCTCAAGTATCCGCGGATCGCAGGGAGTTGTTGCATTGTTATCGAGGTAAACCGGAAGTTTCACAGATGCTGATCAATTTTGCTATAAAATTAGGAATGATTTGGCTTATGATCTTAAAAATAAGAAAGTGAATAATGTTGGGTAAATCCTGAATTCTAATCGGGGCGAATTGCTTTAATTAAAAGTAAAACCAAATTGCAAATTTATTCCTACTGATGCAGGTTGGCTGTTACCGAACCTTGCAGGAAGAGATAATGCAACAAAATAATTGACGTCTTTCGTTTTAAGATAGACTTTGTTAAAGACTGGAGTAAAGCCGTACCGTCCCTGAGTTTCAAAAGCGAGTCGTGTAATAATGGTAAAATTATTTTTAAAACGAAACATTGGGCCCGGATCAAATAGTACGTTACTGGTTTTTGAAGTTGACTGACCGCCTGAAGGTTGCGACCATTGAATCGTAGGGGTTATTTCAAGGCTGAATCCAAATTTTTCGCCATAGTAAATATTTATTCCGAAGGGGAATCCAATGGTAGTTGCCTTCTCAAATTGGGTAGTGGTTTCATTTTTATTGAACGTAACCATGGGTATGATAAAACTCAGATAGCCTTTGACCTGGTGGTAAACTGGTGCAGGTTCTGACTGCGATTGCCCTTGCAGCTGTCCAAAATAGGAGAGCCCCGTAATAAGTGCAATGGTTAATTTCCATTTTTTCATACAGCATTATTTTAAAATTAGTTTGAAAAAACCAAATCAATGGGACTGTAAAATATTGATATTTTTTAATACTAACTTTAAGGTATCCAGGTTAAATGGGAAAGTTAAGGTAGTAAAAGTAACCGTTGCTATTGACTGTGGAATTGCAATCCATCCTGATAATATAATAGCACAAACCGAAGGTTGCGTTGTAATGGGTCTTACTGCTGCTTACAAAAGTGGTTTAACCATTGAAAAAGGGAAAATAGTGGAACAGAATTTTCACAACTACGAGTAAATGCGGATCAATGAATGTCCGGAAATTGAAGTGATCGTTATGAAAAATAATTATCCGCCTGAAGGGGTCGGCGAACCAGGTCTGCCTCCAGTAGCTCCAGCCCTTACCAATGCTATTTTCAATATGACCGGCACAAGAATCCGTGTATTGCCATTTAATCTGAACAAGATATAAATTCCAAGTATAACTTTAAATAACCAAATACGGGATTATGCTCAAAAATTATATAAAAATAGCCTGGCGGAATCTGCGCAAATACCGCACGTTCAGCATCATCAATATTATCGGATTATCTTTTTCTGTCGCATTTTGCCTGTTACTGTTTTTTTATATCCGCAAAGAACAATCCTATGATACATTTCCGCTAAATAAAGACAGGCTGTTCAGATTTGAAAGCACTAATATGTGGGGTAGTACTGAAAAAAAGCCTTCCAATTCTCTTTTCAGTTCCCTTACGAAGGATAATGATGTAAACAACGGTCTGGTAACATCTTTAATAATTGGCAGGGACATACAACAAAATTTTCCTGAGGTAAAAAGTTTTGTAAGGTTTCAGAATGAATACAAAAGTTTCGTCCGACTAAATAAAGGGGTATTCAAATTAAACGACGTTTTATATGCCGATGACAATTTTTTCAAAATCTTTTCTTTCCGGATTATAAAAGGAAATGCAGAAGCATTAAGAATATCCGTTAATAATGCGGTCATTTCGGAAAATACAGCCAGGAAATATTTTGGTAATACTGAAGCCATAGGCAAAACCATTAACCTGATTGGTGACAGCACACACCTGTTTACCGTTGCGGCAATTGCGGAAAATGCCCCGGACAATTCCAGTATTCAATATGATATTGTTTTACCTCTTCAGGCAGATCCGGATTACGCAACAAATATCAGAGAACGATTTAATCATAGTTCACATATTCTGATTCTGGAACTGAAGGACGGTGTCTCGGCAACTGCATTTGAAAATAAATTGAATCTCTGGTCAAAGAAATATTTTGTGGAACCAGTTCTTGCTGAATATGGCAAATACATGAAAGACGCGGATTTTACAAAGTACAGATGGTACTTACGTCCTCTTAAAGATTGCCACTATAATGTATCCAGTCCCTGGGGCCATTATACGGATGCAAAAAATATTTACCAGCTGGTTTGCCTGGTAGTCGTTATCCTTCTGATAGCGTCCCTCAACTATGTATTGCTTGTCATATCGAATGCAGCTGCCCGTTCTCAGGAAGTAGGCGTTCGGAAAATAATGGGTGCCAACCGTAGATCTATTATTCTACAGTTTTGGGTTGAGACTCAGATTCTGGTTCTAATATCTGTAATCATCGGGCTTTTTTTAACAATTTGGCTACTCCCTTTATTTGACAAAATAATCGGGACAAATTTGCGATGGAATGATATTGCCTGGAAAGATATCATTCCGGCCATCATAGGTTTGAGTTTATTGTTGGGTATTTTGGCTGGCTACTACCCTGCTCTCATCATTTCAAAAATGAAACCCGTTTCGGTTCTTAAGAGTGTAAGAACATTTAGAATAAATCCAAATTTTTCAAAAATCCTTGTAGTTCTTCAATATACTGCGTCTGTCGTCCTCATGATTTCAGCCTTCGTTATTAATAGGCAAATGCATTATATCATTAACAAGGATCTTGGATTTGACAAAGAGCAGGTATTAATGGTGACCAATCCCACAGTCTTTGATTTTTCATCCACTAAACATTTAAAAGAAATTCTGGGAAATTTTGCAAATTCCAGGTCTTATATATCACAGTTTTCAGGAATGAACGGTGGTCTGGATGGTTCTTATAATACCAATGGATTTATACTAAATGGAGAACAAAGGAAACTAAAGGAATTAACGGTTGACTATGGATATTTCGAAATGTTAGGTATAAAGACTCTGCAAGGCAGAACATTTTCCAGGGCTTTTTCTGCTGATACGTCCAAAAAAATATATCCAGCGGTTGTGAATGAAACCCTGTTCAATATGCTCGGTGAAAAAGCAAAACTGGGAGAATTTTGCGAACCGATTCACGCCACCATTATAGGTGTGGTGAAGGATTATCATTTTGAAACATTATCCAAACAAATTGAACCCGAGGAGCATGTCCTCGCCAATAATTTCGAGGGGATCTTTATGTTCAAGATAAAGGCAGAACATATGGCACAGGCAATAGCTGAAATTGGAAAGGAATGGAAATCTGCCACGGACTATCCTTTTGAATATACTTTTCTGGACGAGTCCATAACGAAGATGTATGAATCAGACATGCGATGGGAAAAAACCATACAGTATTCCTGCTTTTTTGCCATTTTTATTGCCTGCATGGGATTGTTTGGTCTTTCTTCCATTAATGCCATCAACCGCACTAAAGAAATTGGTATACGAAAAGTGCTTGGAGCAAGCATTAAGGATATCGCTACAACACTATCTACAGGTTTTGTGTCAATCATAATAATATCTGTACTTATTGCCACACCGATCGCGTACTGGATAATGAACAAATGGTTGGAGGATTTCGCTTACAGGATAGATCTGAGCTGGTGGATGTTTGCTGTAGCAGGCGCGATGACATTTATCATCGCAATGATTACGACAAGTTTTCAAACCATTAAAGCAGCCATTGTTAATCCGGTCGAAAGTCTGCGATCAGAATAATCAGGTTTCAACGAATCCATTCAGAATTCAAAATTCATTACCTATAAGTCTTTACGAGATGATCACATTCATTTCATCCAGACTCCATCCCGTTCTGTACGTCCGCTTCACAAATTGATTTGCGTCTTCGAAATTTGTGATGCGCATGTCAGGGCCATTCCACAAAAGTTTAATGTTACGTCCCGGATATTCAAAATCATTTCCATTTTTCTTCTGGATATTAGTGCTTCTGATGGCAAGATTACCCATCAGCACAGATTCAGTAAGCGGACCTGCTATATCAAAATTGGAACTTAAATTTTTTGCCTTTTCACTTCCATATCCAGCAAGGCATGCTTCAATCCATGCGGCATAATGGCCTTCATCTCCACCGGGCACACGCGGAATCGTTAGCGGAGTTTTATCAGCCTGAGTTTTACTTGTAGGCAGCAGCTGGGGATTTACACCATAAGTACCACACATCATCTTCCCCTTTGTTCCTAAAAAAATCGCACCATTCCCTCCGTCTCCCATGAGTTCATTGGATCCCAGTTCAACGGGTCTCGTTGGCTGAATACCCCCATCCATCCAATGCAATTCCACATTGGGCTTCCCATTTTTTCCTTCAAATATCAGTGTGATATGTGAAGATATTGGACCACTATCGGGTGAATATTCTGCATGCCAGTTTTCAACATAACGCGATGCAACACTGCATTCAGCTGAAACAGGATAACCCAGTCCAAGTACAGCAAAAGGAGGAGCCATGATATGGCAGGCCATGTCGCCCAGGGCCCCCGTACCATAATCCCACCACCCTCTCCAGTTGAATGGAAGCATACCATCAAAATAAACCTTTTCAGGAGCTGTACCCAGCCATAGGTTATAATCAAGCGTGGATGGAATATTTGATGCAGTTGTAGGACGTTTGAGTCCCTGAGGCCAGATGGGTCTGTCGGTATAACAAAATACAGTAGTAACATCTCCGATTAATCCTGCCTGGTACCATTCAACCAGTTTTCTTACCCCATCTCCCGATGCACCCTGGTTTCCCATTTGAGTCACAACTTTGTATTTATGTGCTGCCTCTGTAAGCATTCTCGCCTCATATATATCGTGGGTCAGTGGTTTTTGAACATATACATGTTTGTGCAATTGCATAGCGGCCATGGCTGCGACCGCATGCATATGATCCGGTGTTGAAACAGAAACGGCGTCTATGCTTTTGCTTTCTTTTGAAAGCATCTCCCGGTAATCCTTGTAATATTTAGCCTGCGGAAATTTTTTCCTTGTATCTGCAGCGCTTACATCATCCACATCACACAAAAAAGCGATATTAGCTTTTCCGCTTTTATCAAAATGATCTATGTCGTCGGCTCCCTTTCCCCCAACTCCGACACTCGCTATTGTAAGTTTGTCACTGGGGGCTATAAATCCCCTGCCCAGCACATGACGCGGAATAATATAAAAACCTGCTGATGCCAGTATACTGTTTTTTAAGAATTTCCTGCGGGAATTTTGTTTTGACATATGATGAATGATAATTTAGATAAATCGTAACGCCATCCAAAGATCCGTAAATATTATGAATGAAGCCTGTAATTGCCTCATGATTAAAACGTAGGTTTTACCTGGAAAACTGCTTAGTTATATTACCTGGTGTTTCCATTTTAACATTACATACAGCAGCCAATCACAGGCGATACCTGTCATCACTATCACTTCAGGTAACACTGATCAAACGGCTCCGGTTGTTCACTACAAGAACAGTTATTTTGCCCTGAAAATAGGTGTTTCCATTGGGGTTGGTAAAAAAAAGTGATCTTGTTGCGGTAATAATAAAAACAATTTAATTTCCTGAGACAGCAGCCAAATGAGAAATAATCAGCTTATTGCATTTTTTATAGCACTACTATTTTGCAGTTGTCTGGCTCACAGACAGGGTATGTATTTAAGCCCGCTGGATTCTCAAACCATCCCTTATCATACTATTCCCTTAAAATCGGATTCACTGAAGAGCGCTTTTTATGGCAGCTTAATTTATTCAACCGGAACGGCCAATGATCGGGGTCAGGACTGGGTTCGTGCCGGACAGGTAAGTATATATAGGAGCCATAATCTGGGTAATGTTCAGGCATATTATGGTGCTAATGCTACAATTGGAACCTATGGGTTATCTGATTTTTATAATTCGCATTATACTCCCGGCAACTTTTCTGTATCTGGAGGAGACATCCCCATCGACACTTTTTATCATATCCCCGGCAGAAAGTATTCTTTTGGGAGTTATGGAATTTCCGGTGGTATTAAC
>JABDDT010000065.1:0-5272 GCA_013287475.1 Bacteroidota bacterium | reverse complement strand
GTATTAACGGGGTGAAAACATTGCGCCATTTAGAATGGAGATATCTGGGTTTCGAAACTTCCATACAAAAAGAATTCGGCGATTATTATGAATTCAGAAAAAACCTGGTAGATACTGCCGCCAATATTATATTCAAAAATAATCTTACAGGAACAATTGGAATTTATACAGAATCTCTTTGGAGAAACCGATATGGGACACAATATGGATTGAAGTTTTCCCTGAATATGCTGATAAATCCTAAATCTGATTATACCATGCAGAATACTTATGGTATTTTCCCCATTTCTTATTTTTCAATGACTTTTCACATGACTACAAAACATATTACAGGCTTTATGCAGGGAAATTTTGGAACAAAGGCAGTCAGTTTTCAAATTGGTACGAGTTACAGAATTGGAAAATAATGTTTATGGAATATTTATTATGGCTGTCTCTTATCACGATCTTTTGTAACCGAATAACTTTCATCGGTATTTCAATTGATAAACCGGTATATAATTTGTCACATGGATGATATGTACATGCTAAACTTCCTTCGTCCGCAAATGATTCTTATAGTATTTGGAATTTTGCTCCTGTTTTGTTGTAAGAAAACAAATTCCCAACAGAATCTTCAACCCCTTCCTCCGGCACATGGTATACCAATCAACGTAACAATTGAACCGGAACATCCTTCTTTTACTATAGCTTCAGATTATCTCGGACTCAGTTTTGAAATGACGGCGATTACAGACAGCAATTATTTTAATACTGACCAAACTACTTTCGTAAGGTTAATTAAAAACCTGGGTACAGGAATTTTTCGTATAGGCGCCAACGGTGTAGATAAAACATTTTGGACCGGGAAATCACGACAGACTTCAACTCCTGAGGATTCTGTTACTACAACTGATATTGACAGATTCAGCCGTTTCATTCAGACTATTCAATGGAAAACAATTTTTGGGCTGAACCTGGGTGGTAATTTTAATCCTTCAACAGCTGCAGATGAGGCAGGTTATGTATCGAAGGATTTATCCGGGCTAATCCAGAGCTTTGAGGTGGGCAACGAGGCTGACCTATACCCTGGAAACGGGTATCGTAACGCAGGTTATTCTGAAACCGATTTTGATAGTGAATGGCAGCAATATTATAATGCAGTTGAATCAATTACCCCCAATTCAGTTTTCTCAGGTCCTGCATTTGCCTATAATCAGACATGGCTGTACGAATTTTCCAAACAGGAGAGCAATCATATAAATCAATTGACCATTCATTATTACCAGGTAGGTCCGGGTACAGATCCTTCCATCAATCTTAATACTTTGCTGGCGCCGGCAGCAGATAGTGCCATGGATAAATTTGGAAATGAGTTATATGCTATAGCTCTCGGCGCGCAAACTCCATACAGGGTGGCTGAATGTAACTCAATTTATGGGGGTGGTAAAACAAATGTGAGTAATACATTTGGTGCTTCTTTATGGTCCATCGATTTTATGTGGAAGCTAGCTTATTCGGGTTGTTCCGGCGTTAATTTTCATGGTGGTGGTAACGGCCCTTATTCACCCATTGGAGATTCAGCCGGAATCTTTTTTGCCAAACCTGAATATTACTCCATGCTATTCTTTAAGAACGGCGCTCAGGGAATGGTGCTGCCCTGCAATGTAAATGCAGGGGCCGAAAATGTTACAGCATATGCAAGTAAAACAGCTGATGGAACAATTTATGTAAGTGTTTTGAATAAAGAACCACAAACAGATGTTGCTGTTACTCTTCAAACAGGATCTTCTGCACGCTCAGTGACTTTGAGTTCACTGACTGCTTCAAATCTGAATGCTACCAGCGGCCTGATTCTACAGGGATATATATTGAATCCTGATGGCAGTATGATAACTTCATCCTTACAATCATACGCGGCAGGTGACTCCGGAATAATAATAAATGTACCTGCAGCGAGTGCCATGCTCGTGATTATTCATCCCTAGTTATTAATTATCCACAGTCTTTTGCTAAAATTAAAGAAAGCAAAAACGGAAATTGGTATATCTCAATCAAAAAAAGTATGTAATAAAGCTTAATATAAAAAAGCACAAAAAGTGCCGATAATTTTCCATTGAATTCACAAATATGAGTTGTTTGAAGCCTTTCTTTCGTAGTCGCATCGGAGCCTCCGATGCGACTACGAAAGAAATGTTAAGTATGAAGGTATGTTTGCATATGTGTCGCCAAAAGGCATGCGATTTGCCGTTTTATAATTATAAACATTTTTTAAGAAAAAGTTAATGATTCTATGCATTATAAGTGCAATCTGCTATACTGCTCTCTGTCAGGGTAATAGCATGGCGAAAAAGTCTGATGCGAACATATCATTTACAAATAAAATGGAAAAAGAATATGTAATGATGAAAAATGGTTTGGCTTTACATGTGAAGGATGGCAATACAACAACACTCAGCAGTCCATTTAAATTAAACAATGGAGGCCTGGTTATGCCGGATGGAACAGTACAGATGTCAGACGGAACTACTAAAAAGCTTAAGGAAGGAGAGTATATTGATATAGATGGGCAAATGGGAAAAGTTAAAAAGTAAGTTGGTCTGATCTTCGCGGGAGGTAATATCTTAGCATACAAAACCCTAAAACAATTTAAAAATTGGTTTAGGGTTTTAAAAAAGAGAAATTCAGATGTCTAAAATGAGGAGTAAGTGAATTTCTGTCCACCTATTGAAGCCTCCAGCATCAGGCCACTTATTTCCTGGGTATAAACCGCTACCCCTTCCCTGTATTTTACGTTGGCCGATGCGCCGGATTTGACAGCGACTGCTGAAGCTTGTCCGCTAAATTCAATCTTGTTTTCTTTAAACCTATCAAATGCCTCTTTGTTTTCAAAGAAAATGACCTCCCTGTATGCCTGACCGCCTACCTGTGCTCCAACATCTACCTGCACCATCTTTGCGGTGCCGATCGCTTTACCTTTTTCATACAATGCACCACCACCACCTGCTCCACCTACTATGGCTCCACCCTTACCAACATCGGGGAAGATAGCATATCCATAAGCATTCATAAAGAGGTTGCTCATGGAGGCGTCCGTTTTTATAAATGATGATTTTGCATTTTTGCACTCGGTTAAGATTTTTTGCTTATCATCCTGTGCTTTAATTAATCGTGGTAGGAATAATAAGGTTAATACAAGTGATGCAATCGTTATGATTTTGTTCTTTTTCATAATTGTATTTTTTAATACTTAGAATTTATTTAAATACAATTATCTTCTTCAAAAAATTTGCCACCCTGAATGATTGTGTATTTTTTTACTCAGATTTGATAGCAGTCCGGCATCAGGCATAAAGAAAATAATGTTAAATAAGCCTCTGCTTACGGAACAGGAATTGCAGCCAATAGTCACAAGCCTTTTAGCTATGAGGCCATATATTCAACCCCTCACAGAACCCAATGAACAGCGCCAGATTACCATTCACAAGGGAAAATTATTTTTTGTTGATCATGGTAATTTAATCTTGTTAACCAGTCCGATTATTTTTAAAAATGGAATTGTGGTTACGATGGATGGAATTATGAATATGCCGGATGGTAAAACAAGAAAGCTCGGAGAAGGAGAGTATGTATCAACGTTTAGTTTATAATAATGGTAACAATTCAAAGCGGGAGCAAAAAACAAATAAATTATAAAGCCCGTCCTGTACTAGCTGGGACGGGCTTTGTAAGGTAGTCAATTTCGTGGAGGTGAGGAGAATCGAACTCCTGTCCAAACATATTCTTCAAAAGCTTTCTACATGTTTATTTGCTAATTGGTTGTCGGAGAAAGACAGGGTAGCAACAAACCAATCTTTCTCTTAGCTGAATCGTCTTAAGCTCAGATCACAGCCTTTCTGAGCAGCATCCTCTTTTGTTTTTAGTCGGCGGTGCAGCTTGGTAACAGGCGAACCTGCCACACGGCCCGAATGACTACTTAATCACTGATTAGGCAGCCATGGCATACTGTGTATTGCCATTTGAGTTTTGAATATTCAGATTAACGTGCTAATTATCCAACGCACGACATGCTTATACTTTCAAAGATCTACGCTGTCAATACCAGGCACCCCCGATAAATGAACCTGCAAATTTAATCAATTTTTTATTAAGCTGAAAGCGTAAGGCGTAAAGCTTAATCCTTAAGCCTAACGCCCTTTCCCCCATCCGAACCAGTCATTACCGTTCACATAGATAACGAGAGCGAGTATAAGTATCATGCCGACTACCTGTGCATATTCCAGCACTTTCTGGCTTGGTTTCCGTCCCGTAATCATTTCCAGCAACGTGAATAGCACATGTCCCCCATCCAGGGCCGGTATAGGCAGGATATTCATGAATGCAAGGGCTATAGAGAAAAATGCAGTGATCATCCAGAACGACTGCCAGTCCCACATCGATGGAAATACAGAACCCATGGCTTTAAAACCACCGACAGTTTTGTATGCTTCTGTTTTAGGGGAAAATATTTTTCTAAACTGGCTAACATAACTTTTTAATTTTTCGCCAGCCATCTTTACACCTGCAGGGAAAGATTCAAAAAAGCTGTATTGTGTCTTTTCAAATTTGATCAGTCCAAGACTATCCATGGTATCAGGAAAAACAACTCTGTAAAATCCAATTGTTCCTTCAGAAGTAACCAGTGTGTGTAAAGTATCTACCGTTCCTTTTCTGTCAACAGTTAAATCCACAATTTGTCCCTTATGAGCATTCAGCGCCTTTTTAAATTCTTCATAAAAAGGAGTTGAAATGCCGTCAACGGTAGTTATCTGGTCAAATCTTTTGAGCCCGGATTTATATGCATTTGTTGTATCAGGAATCAGATCAGCAATCACAGGAATTCTGGGAAGAAAAAAAAGGGATCCGTTCCTTTTTTCTCTCTGCAAGTTTTCCAAGAATCGCAGTGGGAATATTAATAGTCTGACGAACCCCGTCGCGAATGATATCCACCTGACCTCCTCCGGCCATTAATACTTTTTCGGGCAGATCTTCAAAATAATTAATATCCTGGCCATTTACAGAAAGAATTTTATCTCCGTTCCGGAATCCAATATCAGTCATCAGGCTATCCGTTACTTCAACACCATAACTAAGATTTGATATGGGTAATTTTTTCTGTCCCCATGTAAACAGGATCATTGCATATATGAAGAATGCAAGAAGTATGTTCATTGTCACGCCACCAATCATAATGATCAGACGCTGCCATGCCGGTTTGCTTCTGAACTCCCATGGCTGTGGGGGCTGACTCATT
>JABDDT010000064.1 GCA_013287475.1 Bacteroidota bacterium | reverse complement strand
CAGCTAATGCTGATCTTACTTTCGCTTGTTATTATTCTCCTGGGTATATTCCCTCAGCTGCTGATCGACCGTTTATACATTATTTATATCTGATTCCGGGATTGACGATTGTAAGTCTGTAAAGAAGCTTTAAATTAGCCCTGTATTACAAAGACATATGAGGCTACTTGATATCCTTTCTCTTTCGTTCCGTACCATCAGGAGCAATAAACTCCGGACAGGTATTACGGTTGCCATCATTGCATTCGGCATCATGGCCCTGGTGGGAATCAATACCGCGATAGATGCGATGAAACAAAAATTCACGGAGAGTTTTGCATCCATGGGATCCAATGGGTTTACCATCCATTATAAGGATTTCCAGTTTTTCGGAAATAACGATCAGGTAACAAAAGAAAAAAAGGGCGCAAAAAAGGATAAGAAGTCCAACAACAAAATACCTATCACCAAAGAGCAGGCGGAACTCTTCAAACAAAGCTATCATTTCCCTTCAAAAGTATCACTCAGTCTGCGTGGAGGTAACAGCAATATCGTTTCTCTTGGAAGTTCTAAAACCAATCCTACCGTGCAGGTAATTGGCGGCGATGAGGACTATGCCGAGCTCAACGGATATACACTGAATGAGGGCCGTTCGCTGAATGAGCTGGATGTGGAATCGGGCAGGAATGTTTGCATTATAGGAAGCGATATTGTAACAAAATTTTTCGGGGGAAATCCGGAAAGGGCTGTAGAAAAAATCATTAAAATCAACGGACTTCCATTCCGGATTGTCGGGACCATGGAATCCAAGGGGTCCAGTATCGGCAGAAGCTTCGATAACGTGATCATTACTTCCTATAATAATGTAAGGCGGTTTTTCATTAGCGGATCAGTCAACATGTTCAATCCCACACCTTCTTTCAATATACAGGTAAAAGTGCCCGATGTGAACCAGGTAAGCCTGGCGATCGGGGAAGCGGAAGGCGTATTTCGTCCCATAAGGAGAATCAATACCACCGACGCCAGCAATTTTGTAATTGATAAAAGCGACCGGTTTGTGGAAGAACTCCTCTCCAACCTTTCTTTAATAACCATTTGTGCCGTTGTAATAGGTGCAATAACATTATTGGGAGCAGCAGTTGGTTTGATGAATATCATGCTGGTCTCTGTTACAGAGAGGACAAAGGAAATTGGTTTGGTTAAAGCCATCGGTGGCAGGAAGGGCAGTATTCGCATGCAATTTTTATACGAATCCATCATGATCAGTTTGCTGGGCGCTGTTTTTGGAAGCTTCCTGGGCATCCTGATCGGAAATGTCTTCTCTCTTGTACTCAATACAGGATTTGTCTTTCCATGGATCTGGCTTTTCCTTGGAATGGCTATCTGTACAGGGGTTGGAATACTTGCCGGAATATATCCTTCATTAAAAGCGTCCCGGCTAAATCCCATTCAGGCTTTACGATATGAATAATTTATAATATTTCATTTAGAATGAATGCAGGCAAGGGTTTGCTCACAAATGAATTAAATGGAAAGAATAACTATTTTCCATTTGGCATTCCGGAAATTTACTATATTGTGTTCCCTACGAATAAACCAGGTACACCGGATTTCCTATTGAAAAGGTTTTAAAAGCATCCCGTTCGCTTTAATCAATTACCAAATTCTTTAAATTTTTCTTAAACACTAAAAACAAACGATCATGGCTGAAACAAGACCAACTGCAACGGCTGCAGCTAAACCTGCATCAAGTGTAAAACCTGCGAAGAGTGGCAATTCTATTTCATGGATGGCCCCGCTGGCCTGTGTAATTATTGGATTTTTAATCTGGAGATTTTTGATTGGCGACCCAAGTAATTTTACCAAACCCGATCTCAATGGAGGTTTCTGGCCCAGCCATGAAGGAGCAAAAACTGCTCTTTCACGTATGTACCTGGGGGGGATCATTGTACCGATTTTAATAGGTTGCCTGCTTACCGTACTTACTTTCGTAGTTGAAAGGTTCTTAACAATTATCAAGGCCACTGGAAGTGGTAATATCAATGAATTCATCCGCAAAGTGCAATACCATCTGGCTAATAAAAATGTTGACAGCGCTATTGCAGAATGCGATCGTCAGAAAGGCAGTGTTGGCAATGTAATGAAAGCCGGTCTGCGCAGGTACAAGGAAATGATCACCAACAGCGAACTGGATACAGAACAAAAAGTGCTGGCCATTCAGAAAGAAGTGGAAGAAGCCACAGCGCTTGAATTGCCCATGCTCGAAAAAAACCTGGTATTTCTTTCCACCATCGCTTCCGTTGCAACCCTGCTGGGATTGCTTGGTACGGTAATGGGAATGATCCGTTCATTTGCCGCCCTGGGAGATAGTGGTGGTGGTGAAGCCGCATCGAAACTGAGCCAGGGTATTTCCGAAGCTCTGTACAATACCGCCCTCGGGATCGGTACATCAGCTATTTCTATCATTATGTACAACGTATTCACCACCAAGATCGATGGTATCACGTATGGTATTGATGAAAGCGGATTTACTTTGACGCAGAGTTTTGCATCACTGTACAAATAGTTGACCGATGACCGATGACCGTTGGCCGACCGCCAACGACCAACCGCCAACAGAATTATGGAATTTCAAATAATCAGCATCTAAATAGAAAAAATATGGGAAGAGCAAAGTTACCCAGGAAGAGCACGAACATCGACATGACAGCGATGTGCGACGTGGCCTTTCTATTGCTTTCTTTCTTCATTCTGGCTACCAAATTCAAACCGCCGGAAGCGCTGTCTGTAATCACACCGAGTTCTGTATCGACCAAGACTGCTCCGGAAAAAGATGTTGTGCTGGTAACCATCGATAAAGACGGGAAAGTATATCTGTCTGTTTCTGACGCTAATGTAGCCGAGAAAAAGACCATGATAGATGCCATCAACACATCAAAAAATATTGGTTTATCAGATGCAGAAAAAGCCAATTTCGTTAATATTCCAAATGCATATATCGGAGCTCCTTTCAGCCAGTTGAAATCTTACCTGGATAAGAATCCGGAACAACTGAGGAATGTGATTAAACCCGGCATTCCGGCGGTGGACAGTACGAACAATGAAATGATTGACTGGTTCAGGGCTGCTCAGGATGCATTCCAGGGAAGAAAAATGAATATCCTGGTCAAGGGCGACGATGCATCAAAATATCCTTCCTTACAGGGGGTGATCATCGCATTGAAAAAGAACGACCTCATGAAGTTCCAGGTCGTTACGAGTCCGGTTCCGCCCCCACTGGGTTCGGAACTTTATAAAGCACAACAGGCAACAGGAACGAAGGCAGTTGATTGATTAACTTAAAAAAAACAGAGACATGGCAGAAATGGATACCTCGGGCGGCGGCGGCCATAAAAAAGGCCCCGGCGTCAAAAAAGGAAAGAAGCTCTCTACCAGGGTGGATCTGACTCCGATGGTGGATCTGGGTTTCCTGCTGATTACTTTTTTCATCTTTACCACAACCATGAGCCAGCCGACGGCCATGCGTTTGTTTTTGCCCAAGGATGTAAAAAATCCGGATGAACAGAATAAGGTGAAGAACTCAGCGGTAATCACCCTGATGCTGGGTAAGAGTGATAAAATCTATTATTACGAAGGAGATAGTGCAGCCGGTTTAAAAGCCACGGACTTTAAAAACGTTCGTGATATTGTGGTCGACAAAAAAAGAAGGACCGATGCCAAGGACTTTGTGGTGATTATTAAGCCAACAGTAGATGCGACGTATAAGAATACCATCAATATCCTGGACGAGATGACCATCGACGGGGTAAAACGCTATGCGATGGTGGACATATCTCCTGTCGAGTATAATTATATTAAAGCGACGGAGAAGGCCAACGGGATAAATTAACGTCAGGATTTTTGTGGAAATTTTATTAAATTGAGTCATTACAAGAAATAGCCCATCATGGAAATAAATAAAATACTTACCGCGGATGTGCTTGATATCATCTTCGATGGAAGAAACAAGCAATACGGGGCTTACGATCTGCGTAAGACCTACAACAGACGTCTGCGGACCTCAATGCTGGTGATGCTGGGAGCTGTCGTTGCCCTGATTGTTGGATATTTAATCAGCAATTATCAGGGAAAAGGCAAAGTAGCACAGCAGGTGGTACAGGATGTTCAGCTGGAAGATGTTAAGGAAGAAAAAAAGAACGAACCACCGCCGCCGCCTCCTCCTCCAAAGCCACCACCACAGGTAGAAATGGCGAAATTCACCCCTCCGAAGATTGTTAAAGATGAGGAAGTGAAGGCCGAAGAAAAACCGCCTGAAGTTGAAAAGCTGGAAGACACCAAGATCGGTAATGCAAACCAGGAAGGTATCAAGGATGATAATATTACCGCTCCGCCCGCAGATAACAAAGGTGTCGTGGAAGCGCCAAAGGATAATACGGATTACGATAAAACATTTACCAAAGTGGAAATCGAATCTGAATATCCGGGTGGTATAGCAGCGTGGTACAGGTATCTTCAGAAGAACCTGCAATATCCCGATGAAGCTGTAAGTGCGGAAATACAGGGACAGGTAATCGTTCGTTTTATTGTTGACAAGGAAGGTGTGGTCAGTGATGTGGAAGCCGTGAGCGGACCTCCTGAACTCCGTGATGCAGCGGTTCGTGTTATCAAAAAAAGTGGTTCATGGAATCCTGCCATTCAGAACGGAAGAAAAGTAAAATCATACAAGAGCCAGCCCGTCAACTTTAAGCTCGAAGCACAATAGGAAAGTATGGGAGTGTGGGAGTGGAAGAATTTAATATACGAACCCGGGAATTATTCCCGGGTTTTTTCGTTGAAAGTTGACCGTTGGCTGTTCGCCGATGAATTTTACCGCCAACCGCCAACCGCCAACGGTCAACTATATTTGTAGCATGGTAGGAAAGTTAACAGGTTGGGACGATACCATCGTCGCTTTGGCGACCGCCCCGGGCATTGGCGCATTGGCAGTGATCAGGTTAAGCGGACCCGACAGTATCAAAATTGTAAAAGGATTGTTTCCTTCCAAAGATTTATCGAAGCAGGAATCACATACCCTGCATGTGGGCATGCTGAAAAATGGTGAAGAGGTATTAGATGAAGTGGTCATTTCGATTTACCGCGCACCGAAATCTTATACCGGCGAGGATGTGGTGGAGATAAGCTGCCACGGTTCCGTGCATATCGAAGATAAAATTCTCGCAGCATGTATTCATCATGGAGCAAGGCTGGCGCGTGCAGGTGAATTCACACAAAGGGCTTTTCTGAAAGGCAAGATGGATCTTACGCAGGCGGAAGCCGTCGCTGATCTGATTGCTTCGCACTCGGAAGCTTCACGTGTTTCCGCACTACATACTATGCGTGGCGGATTTGCAAATGATTTGAAAATATTGCGGGAGCAGTTGCTGGGATTCTCGGCGCTGATGGAACTGGAACTCGACTTCTCGCAGGAGGATGTGGAATTTGCCGACAGGAAAAAATTCTATACGCTGATTGAAGATGCGCAGCGTGTAACATCGGAGCTCATCGAATCATTCGCCTATGGCAATGTAATTCGTCAGGGTGTGCAGGTAGCGATTGTAGGAAAACCCAATGCAGGAAAATCAACACTGCTGAACAGTTTGCTCAATGAACCGCGCGCCATCGTGAGCGATATTGCAGGAACTACAAGGGATACGATCGAAGAAATATTAATTATTGAAGGAATAGAATTCAGGTTGATCGATACGGCGGGCATCCGTGCGCATACATCAGACAGTATTGAACAGATGGGAATGGATAAGACCCGTGAGAAAATAGAACAGGCGGATATTGTACTGGAGATTTTGGATGTTTCATCCATCGATCAGAAGGATAGTGTTCAATCATCAGCAAACCAGGAACTACTGAAGGGAGTTGCAAAAGAAAAACTGATTCGCGTATTAAATAAAACCGATTTATTATCTGAAGGAAATCTGAGTGTGAATTTTCTAAACCAGGATCTGATTTTTATTTCAGCAAAAACATCTTTCGGCGTGGACAAATTAAAACGTGCATTGGTGAAGCGCGTGCTGCGGGGAAAAAAAATCCGCGAAGGAACTGTTGTTACGAATGCGCGTCATCATGAAGCGCTGACAAAAGTCGCGATTGCATTGCATGATATCCGCACCGGTCTTGACAATCACGTATCCGGCGATCTTCTCTCCTCCGACATTCGCCGTGCCCTGCACTACCTCGGCGAGATCACCGGCGAGATCACCAACGAGGAACAACTCAGTTGGATATTCGGGAAGTTTTGTATTGGAAAATAATTATCTGCATCGCCCTCCGTAGCCTTGGCGTAGGTGGGCTTTTCTTCGCCTTTAGTAGCCTTTTCTTCGCTACTAATCTGTTACTAAATCCGATTTTTAAGAATCTCTGTTTTAAGTGGCCAGATTATGGGGCACAATGATACTGTATGATACCATATGATACGGTATGATACGATAGTTAACAGCGAGTTTGTGAATGGGCCTAAGGGTAAAAACGTAGATGGTCTGGTGTATTGTGAGAGTTGATTAAACTCGATATATTTATAATTTTAAGCCCTGGATATAAATCTTAACTGCAATACATTGCAATTGAAATATTTCCGTCATCGATAAGTACTGTACTGAAGGAATAATACAATTGAAGACCGGTTCAAAAGCCGGTCTTTTTGGGTTAACCTTGGCCGTTAGTCGGGGTGCATGCTTACACACGGTGCACTGTGCCGTTCGTCGGCCTAAGTTCCTGGCCTAGAAGGTGCACATTCATTAAAAAGTCGAACAGGTTGGTTTCGGTGGGTATCTTCAGTTTTTTGCGCAGACGGTAGCGGCTTAATTCCACCCCCCTTACGGAAATATTTTCCAGCTGGGCAATTTCCTTACAACTCAGGTTCATGCGCAGATAAGCGCAAAGCTTAAGTTCATGTGCAGTCAGTGCAGGGTAGATGATCTTTATATTCTGCAAAAAGTCGCTGTGCACATTGTCAAAGTACACGGCAAACTGCTCCCACTCCTTATCCATCTGGGTTTCTCTGCCCAGTATGCGGAGTATTTTCTTCATTTCCTGCTCGCTGCCGTTCTTCGTCACTCCGTTTTTTATCCGCACAAACTCTTCGCGTATTTTGCCTAAAAGCTCAGCTTTCTGCAGCAGGTGCATGGCGGTTGAGGCCAGCTCCGTGTTTTTATGCTCAATCTCCACTTCCAGCTTTTCGTTTTTCAGCTTTACGATTTCTTTCTCCGATTTGTCAAGTTCAAGCAGGAGCAGGTATTGCTGCCTTTTTTGTTCTTCTTCGTGTTTCTTCTGCTGATCAACAAATATCTTCCGCTGCCAGAAATAGGCTGCACAAATAAGCCCGCAAGCCAACAGCGTGTACAGCAAATATGCCCAGCCTGTTTGGTACCAGGGCGGCAGCACTTTAAAAAAATAACTCGTAATACCTGATTCGTTGCCCAGGTTGCTTTTGGAGCGTACCTGGAACTCATAATCGCCGGCTGGCAAGTTGGTGTATTCTTTTTCAGTTTTGGTATTCCATACACTCCAGTCCTTATTAAAGCCTTTCAAAAAATAGCTGTATTTAAGGCTGTTTTGCGCGCCGTACAATGGAGAAGAATATTCAAAGCGTATACTGTTCCATTTGCTGGATATTTCATAAAAATCGTTGGCCGGTTGTTTCTGCAGACTGCCGGCTTCGCCAAAATAGCCGCCGAATAGCAGGCTGTCATACCTGCCAGAAACATAAACCTGTCCCACTATAACCCGCAGCGGATACAGGCTTTTTTTATATTCTTCGTAGTTAATATGGTAAAAGCCTTTTTCGGATCCCACCAGCACATTGCTATTGTTAAAAGGGTAAATAAATTCATAATCAGTCACCATACGGCCGTTCAGCTCAGGAAAGTAAATAGTTTTCGGGGCCTGACCCTGGAGGTCAACAACGCCAAGGTTCTTGTCTTCAATGAACCAAATGTTACCGCTGGGGTCTTCGTTCAGGTAGCGTATGTTGCGATCATCAAAAATGGTTTTAAAATAAGCCGATGGTTCAAACCGGTCTGTTTTGTAGCTGTACTCATAAATACCTTTTTCGGTAGTTATCACCACATGGTTTTTTATTTTGTAAAGGTGGTTTTTCAGTTTTGAAGGCAGCCCGTTTTTATCGGTGTAAAGTTTTATGCCCGGTGCGGCCATATTGGTAACATCAATCTTGTACACACCATAATATGGATGGGCTACCCAAACCATACCTGCGCTTTCAACCGCTATAAACTGGGATGAAGTTGTAAAACCCGGCAGGCTGTTTTTTTTTACAAATCTGTTGTTTTTATAGCCGAATATATTGATGCCCTGAGCGGTGCCCGCCAGCACCACGGCTGATGGCTGTATTTCATAATAGGGCAAAAATTGCCAGTATGTAGTTTTGTTATCAATCGGTGTTATCTGGTCGTTGTTTATCATAAAAGCCCCGTCATGGTGGCTCATTAAGAGTTTTCCGTTTACCTCACTCAGGCCCCAGGTAGAACCCTTGGTATTTGGCACGGCCTTAAACTCTCCACTTTCCAAGCTTATATCCGGTTTGCCGGTTAAGCCAGCAACATACAGACCGTTGGACGTGCCTACATACAGTTTGTTATTGAATATAATGGAAACATACCCCAGGCCTTCGTTCAGCTTTTCGGGGTAAATATGCTTTATGGCGTTATTGAGTGCAGCAAAATCAATCCCGTTGTCAAGACCGAGCCACAGGTTTTTGTGGTTATCCAGATAAAGTTTTAGTATGTTATTGTTCTGAAGCCCTTCCCTTCGTGACAGGTTTTGTATTATTTCGCCTGCTTTGTTTACGATATACACTCCATTCATGTTGGTGGCTATGGCCATCAAGTCTTTGGTTAATGCAATGGCGGTAAGCACGCGTTCCCTGGAAAAAGGGTTACGGCCCTTAAATATAAAGGGGCTGATAACGTTATTGTGCAATATAAAAAAACCGGTATTGATGGTTGCGATAAAACTACTGTCTTCCCCAAACGGGAAAATGCTGCTTACAATGGCCTTGGCGGGCATGGCATTTTTTGTTGCAAAGGGCACCCATAGCCCGTTCCTGAATTCCAACAAACCCTCTTTGATATCCTGCGAAATCAGCCGGTTGTTGCTTTCAACCAAATACAGCCAGCCCGCATCTGATGGATAAACGGAAAGCAGATTGTTATTGTATCGAACGATCTTCTCTCTGGCGCAGAAAAAAATATCACTGCCATGGGCTACTATGTTCCAGCAGGCCGAAAAAGTATTGTTGTTTTCCGGCAGCTGGTTTTTAAGCGAAGTGTAGGTCAGCCTGCCGTTTTTATCAGGGGAAAAGAAACCAAACTCATCCAGGCAGCCTACATATATTTTATCGTCGTTGCCAATAGCCAATGAAATTATCACATTGTGGTTGGGCAACTGGTAGTTTTTCCAGTAGGAGCCGTCAAAACTCAGCAGGCCCTCATAGTTAGCAAAATAGACTATACCGTTTTTATCCTGCACAATATCCCTGTTTTGGGTACCTGCATTGTAAACATCTTTGGGATAGTTTATAATATCCGGCAGGCCTATGGTGTTTTGTGCGCCGCAGACTAAAATAGCCCCAAGAAAGAAAAAAAGTATAGGCAGTGCTTTCATTTAAAAGATTGATTTGGCAGTTGAAGAATGCTGTGCATAATGCGGATGTAATGCGGACTGTTGCGTGCTGCGGAATTCTTTTCAGCTTAAAATTGCCACTGGTATTATACTTGACAAATAAACAGTGCCCTGCCAGGTGCTCGCCCGTAAAACGGGCTTAAAAAAGCAGAAAAATAGATTTCATAATACCGGGCTAAGCGTGCTAATAAAGGTAGGGTGTTTTACACCACCCTCAAATGTTGTAAGGCTATATATATAATGTGATGGGGTAATGATGAGGTGAAAAAACAGGGCCTTCCCTTTATTTAGTCGGAGATGGGGTTTAGATGTAGTATAATTCAAGGTTAATTGATGTGGCTGCTGTTAATTTGCTCCATTCGTTTTGCTGATCACATTTTCTAAATTTCAATCAAAAAATTAATGAAACGACTATTCCCTAATGGGTTGCTGGTTTATGCAATGATGGATAATGCATAAATAGAAACTTTTAATAACAAAACACAATCTACTCAATTATGAAAAAAGCAAGTTTCTTATACTGGTTAATGATCTTCCTGCTGCTGTCAACAAACATGTTTGCCCAGCCCAAACCGGCCTTGGGCGCTGATTATTTTAAGGGCAATTGGAGTGTACTGATAAAGGGCACGCCAAATGGTGATGCCCGGATGATCTTTCTGCTGGAGCTCAGAAATGATTCTATGACAGGCGTTGTACAGGACACCACTGGTGCAGAAATTTCTAAAATCTCGAAGGTGGAACTGACAGACACTTCGGCCACTGTCTACTTCACCGCCCAGGGATATGATGTGAATCTTGTGATGAACAAAAAAGATAGCGACCACATTACCGGCAGCTTGATGGCTATGTTTGATGTAGAAGGTGAGCGGTTAAAGAAAACTCAATAAGGATATTAATGTGAAAAATTTAGTACAAAAAAGATCGAGCTTATCTTGATGATATTCAGCCACGCAGGCCTCAAAACTCCTGGAAGAAAAAGCGGGGGCAATAGTCTGAAATCAAAAACTTGAAAAATAAAATCATTAGATCAACTATAGACCATAGCGCCTGACATAGTAATTAGAAACTCAAATAAATTCAAAAGATGAAAAAAGCAGCACCGATTAATTTAATCGCCCTGATTCTGATAGTGTTCGCTACAAAAGTAAATGCGCAAACAAATCCCATAGGAATTTTTGACGGCCAGACAGATGTGGGTCGTGTGAAGACCGCCGGTATCTGCAACTATGATGATAAGTTGCAAACTTATACCCTTTCGGGTTCCGGTTCCAATATTTGGGGAACGCATGATGAGTTTCATTTTGTCTGGAAAAAGATGAAAGGCGATTTCATCCTGCGCTGCGATGCCTCTTTTATAGATAAAGGAGTTGAAGCACATCGCAAAATAGGCTGGATGGTGCGCTCGTCGCTAGATACCGGCTCCAAACATATAAGTGCAGTGGTACATGGCGCAGGTTTAACCTCGCTGCAGTTCCGTAAGGAAACGAACGGCGCGATGGATGAAAAGAAATTCGACATCAGCCTGCCTGATGTTATCCAACTGGAGCGCAAGGGCAATACTTATATTATTTCTGTCTCACATAAAGGCGAACTTTTTGCAAGCCAGGAGCTGAATGATGTGGACTTAGGCGATAATGTTTATGTTGGATTATTCATTTGCCCCCACAACCCGAATGTGGTTGAAAAAGCGGTATTTAATAATGTCCGCATCGTGGAGCCCGCCCCGTCTACCCTGGTGCCTTACAGGCAATACCTTGGCAGCTTCCTGGAAATACTGGATGTACAAACCCAAAACAGCCGCATCATTTACCAGGCGCCCAACTCTATACAAGCGCCGAACTGGATGAAGGACGGCAAACATCTTTTGTATAACAGCGACGGTTTGTTGTACACCTACGACCTGAAAACCAATACGCCAACGCTGCTGAATACCGGCTCGATAACAGCAAATAATAATGACCATGTTATCTCATTCGACGGAAAATGGCTGGCTATCAGCAGCGGTGAGGGTAAAAGCTTTTTATCTCTTGGTTGGGTAGTGCCTGTTACCGGCGGCGAACCCAGAAAGTTAACCCCTATTGGTCCGTCGTACATGCACGGCTGGTCGCCTGACGGCAGGTGGATTGTTTTTTGCGGAAACCGCCATAACGAATATGACGTTTACCGCATCCCTTCAGCGGGCGGCCCGGAAGAACGGCTGACCACGGCACCCGGTTTGGACGACGGCCCTGAATATTCACCGAATGGCAAATACATCTTCTTTAATTCCGTTCGCAGTGGCTTGATGCAGATCTGGCGCATGGATGCCGATGGTAACAACCAGGTACAACTCACTAACGACGATTACAACAACTGGTTTCCGCATGTTTCGCCCGACGGCAAATGGATATCATACATCACCTTCCTAAAAAGTGAAGTCAAGCCCGGCGACCATCCTTTCTATAAGCACGTATACATCAGGGTTATGTCAATTGACGGCGGCCCCTCAAAAGTTGTTGCCTACCTGTACGGCGGGCAAGGCACCATTAATACCCCATCATGGTCGCCCGACAGCAAGTACCTGGCATTCATCAGCAACACAGCTCTTTTATTTCCAATATTTCCAACAAATAAATAAATTGAAAAATGAAAAAAAATAACAGAGGTGCATGTGCCTAAAAGGTACTAATCCGTCACTAATTACCCGCAAACCCACTAGAATCGCTGGACTGTACTTTTTGTATTGGGAAATAATGTATTGGTTGGCGGTTGGCGTCGATGCGCTACGAAGAATCACATGACAATTTAACACCTTGTGATATACATTTTATTATTAAAGCTATCCAATAAAATATGGTTGAATTGCTTTTTTTCTGCATATATAATATGTAGTTCCCACTTAGTCTTCATTTGGGCAAATTAAAATCTATGCGTATTTGGGATTAAGTGTTATGTCCGAAAGTATGCTTCATGCTTTAGTGACATTGAAAACATAACTAACCATAAGATCAAATCTCCAGCACATTAATTTTCTTATTTATTTTCATTTCTTCTGGCATAACGGCCAAGATCGTCTCTTTTAAAACCTCTATCAGTTTTTCTTTAACATACTGCCGGTGTGTTGCAATACTTATTTCACGAACCGGTGTTGGTGGCTTAAAATAACGAAGGCGTTTTTTTTGTGAGGCAGTTAAATTAAAGGTAGCAAGCTCAGGAACGATCGTGACTCCAAAGTTTTTTTCAACCAGATTCTTTAGTGTTTCAATACTACCTGCTTCATAATGTATCTTTTCCTCCATTTCATGTTGCTTTTTCAATTCGCAAAGATTGAGTATCTGCGAACGCATACAATGTCCTTCTTCAAGCAGCCAGAGTCTATTTATATCAATATCTACAGGCAAAACATACTGCTTGTTAAATCCACTTTCATTTTTATTAATGTATAAAAAATATTTTTCGTAAAACATCACCTGCTCTTTTACTGAGTTGTCATTTAGTGGTGTGGCTAATATTCCTGCATCCAGTTGTCCGTCTTTTAACCGATCAATAATAATGCTTGTTGTAAATTCATTAATGAGGAGTTTTACCTGTGGGTAATCAGTTACATATTTCTTTAAGAACAAGGGCAACAGGTAGGGGGCAAGTGTAGGAATGATCCCGATCCTCAACTCGCCGCTTACCTCTCCTTTTTCTTCTTTAATGAGTTCGCTAACCCGTGCTGCTTCTGCTGCAATCCGGCGAGCCTGCGCTATAATTTTTTTCCCTATATCAGTGGGTTTCACCGGTTTTTTACTGCGGTCAAAGATTTTCACGCCGAGTTCATCTTCCAGTTTTTGAATCATCATGCTTAGTGTTGCCTGTGTTACAAAACATTTTTTTGCAGCTTGCTGAAAATGCCGGTGTGTATCAATGGCAATTATGTAGTCCAGTTGTTGCAGATTCATAGATAGATATTATCTATGCAAAGATAGATAATATCAGTTTGATTGATAGTCTAAAAAAGGAGATTTTCGAGCAAAATATCTTTTAAACTTATAACGAGCTATATATGGAAAAGAAAAAATTAACCACCGCAAGCGGCAAGCCTTACTTTGAATTTGAAAATTCGATGACAGTTGGCGATCGTGGTCCCATTTTATTGCAGGATTTTTTACTACATGAAGACATGGCTCATTTTAACAGGGAAAGGATTCCCGAAAGAGTGGTGCATGCGAAGGGGTCAGGAGCATTCGGTACGTTTACTGTTACCGATGATATTACTCAGTATACCAGGGCTAAAATATTTTCGAAAGTTGGCAAGCAAACAAAAATGTTTATCCGTTTCAGCACGGTAGGTGGGGAAAAAGGTAGCGCTGATACCGAAAGGGATCCCCGTGGTTTTGCCATAAAATTTTATACCGAGGACGGGAACTGGGACCTGGTAGGAAATAATACACCCGTATTTTTTATTAAGGACCCCAAAAAATTTTCACATTTCATACATACACAAAAGCGTGATCCTAAAACAAATTGTAAAAGCCCAACCATGATGTGGGATTTCTGGAGCCTGAACCCCGAAAGCCTGCACCAGGTTATGATATTGATGAGCGACAGGGGGACTCCTTTCTCTTACAGGAATATGCACGGATTTGGAAGTCATACCTTTTCTTTAATAAATAAAGACAATGAAAAAGTTTGGGTAAAATTTCATTTTATAACCGCTCAGGGTATTAGAAATTTTAACGGCCAGGATGCAAGTGAAATGCGGGGTATTGATCCTGACCATGCACAAAGAGATTTGGTTGATGCCATTGTAAGAAGAGATTTTCCGAAATGGAATATGAAAATACAGGTGATGGCGCAGGAACAGACTAAAACTTTTAAATGGAACCCGTTTGATCTTACCAAAGTGTGGCCCCACGGTGATTTCCCAATGATAGATGTAGGTGTAATGGAACTGAATGAAATACCGCAAAATTATTTTAGAGACGTGGAGCAGGCTGCTTTTGCACCGGCACATGTTGTTGACGGCATCAGCTATTCGCCTGATAAAATGTTGCAGGGACGTTTGCTTTCTTACCCTGATGCTCACCGTTACCGTTTGGGTGTTAATTACGAACTTTTGCCAGTGAATAAATGCCCTTACCTGGTTGACAATTACCAACGAGATGGACATATGCAGGTTGGCGATAATGGTGGTGCAGCGCCAAACTACCGTCCGAACAGTTTTGATGATATAATAGTTGATGAAAACTATAAAGAACAGGCAATGGAGTTGGATTCGTCTATAGCAGATTTTTATGACCGCAACAAAAATGACAACGATCATTATACCCAACCTGGCATGTTGTATCGTAAAGCCATGAATGAACAGGATAGGAAAAACCTGGTGAATAACATAGTTGGGTCAATGCGCGGGATTAGCGGTGAAAAGAAAGATGAGATTATCAATAGGCAGTTATGCCATTTTTTCCGGGTCGATATTCAACTGGGAATGGCCATTGCTTCAGGCCTGGGCGTTGCCATTGATGATAAGGTGAAGGAGCATGTGCATTAGAATTTCGTCATAACATAAAGAGAGTACTATGCTGGTCACTTTCAAAGACTGTAACCGAAATCATGGGTCGGGTAATTATAAAATAGGCATTTTTCACAGATAACAGGAAGATACCTCTACTATCAGAGGTAAAAAGTAAAAACTTTGGAAAATATCATTCAGCTAATAGAAGGATGTAAGAAACAGTTGGCGAAAAGCCAGAAAATACTCTACGAGCAGTTCTATGGCTATACACTAAAAATTGCCTTTCGTTATGTGCATCGATATGATGTCGCAATAAATGTTACAAATGACGGTTTTGTTAAGATATTCCGTAATATAGAAAAATTCAGATGTGAAGAGCATGAATTTCCTGAAAGACTCTTCATGGCGTGGATGAAGCGGATCATAATTAACACTTCTATTGATGAAATGAGAAAAAATAATGTTACCCCTGAAATAGGGGGCATCCCGGAATATGTATGGGAAGAACGGGACCACAGTCAGAAAGCAGACCAGTTTTTGTTATATAAAGAAATGATAAGTTACGTTAAAGATCTTCCTCCAAAGTACAGAATTGTTTTTAACATGTTTGTTATAGACGGATTTTCACATTTTGAAATTGCTAATACCCTGGGTATTTCCGTTGGCACATCGAAATCGAATTTGTTCCGAGCAAGGGACATTTTGCAAAAAATCATTAAAGAAAAAGAGAAAGCAAGATCATGGATCTTATAGTATAAAACTCCCAGAATTTAAGACTAAAGATCTGGTTAATAATTTTCGCAATTGAGATGCCCCCACACTACCCTTTGCCTGAAGTATGGGATTAGTCAAATAGCGATGAGGTGAAGGTGTATGTGCATTAGAATTTCGTCATAACATAAAGTGAGTACTATTTATCTACTCTCTCTATTTTTTTTAACAACAAAATAAATTATATGAAAAATAACGAAGTGGCAAAAGCTGCATTTAATCAAAAATTATACGAACTTAATAAACTTGCCAAACCGACACATCTTGGGCAGAATTTGAAAGAAATTGTGCTTTATGAAAAATTGCTGGAAATAGAGGAACAGATCATTAAGCTGGCAAACAAGGTTGGAAAAAACTAAACCTGTTATGTATCGGCCTGCTTAAGCTATTTCATAATACTAGTCTCAGTCCTTCATCTTTGAAGCAATCCGAGCAAAGAATTATTTTAGCCATTGTACCTGCCCCCAATAAACTGGACAGATTTCTAATGTTTGTATAATAGCTTTCCTTTGAATCCTAGTAAAAAAGTAATTACCAATCCGTTACCAATTCCCAGCAAACCCGCTGAATTCGGGATACAATACTTTTTGTATCGGAAAATAATTTTGGTTGACAGTTGGCGGTTGACGGTTGACGGTGTTGTAATAAAAGGATTCCTTTAAATTGTTCTGTTTTTAGAAGTTTATCCCGCCAAAGGCGGGACTCCTAATCTGTTACTAAATCCTGATTTTGTTATTTACTTAATTTTGGTAGCAAGGTTATGGTTTGCAGTGATACAATATGTAACTAAATTAAAGCTCCATCAAAATGGTTGCCTATGGTTGAAAAAATGAGTTATTTCCGGAGCCAGTACTTTCATTGAAACATTGTGACTTTGTCCTTTCAATAAGCAGAGTTCTGAATTCGAAATTCGCCAGCTAACTGCTTTTACGGCATTCAATAATTTTTCAGGCGATTTTTCTCCGCCAATTACAAGTGTGGGCAGCGATATTTTTTCCAATAATTCCCCGGGCAGAGAGAAGTTTCCCATAATCGCAACATCGTATGCAAGTGTATGTGCAACGCCTTCATTTTTCTTCCACAAAGACTTTCCGAAAATCCTGAACAGGAAAACAAACAGAGCGGGCATTCCCATAACCCTGGTCATAAAATATTTTACTGCATCAGTTTTTTTTCCCTGCTTTGCAAAATTCTCCAAAATTGTTTTAGCCCCTTTTGGTGGGGGTACATCATTTTCGTTAATTGCAATATAGGGGGGTTCAAACAGAGCAATTTTTTTTGCATTCACACCTTTGTTTATAGCTTGTATCAGAAGTGCTGCACCTGAAGACATACCACAAATAAAAGGTGTTTCACCTGTGGCCTCAATGATAGCCTGTAAATCTTCGATTTCCCTGTCAACTGAGTATGGGTTGGTATCTGAGCTTTCACCCCTGCCTCTTCTGTCATAACTATAAACGGTAAAACGATTTGAAAGCAATGGAACAAGTCCCGGTGAAACGCCATGATCCCTGTAACAGAAAGCACCATCCACTAATACCAATGCAGGGCCATTGCCTGATTCGCTGAAAGCTATTAGTGTGCCGTCTTTTGAAATAGCAATACTCATTTTATCTTTGTTTCATGATTTGTTACCATAATTTCCAATAATTCTTCAAGATTTTTAAGGGCTGAAGTAAATCCTGTTTCAAAGCCCATTTCAATAATAGTTTTCAGTTCGGATTCACGGTTGAAAGTAATTTCGATCTCAACTGTTGTGGCCAAACCCTCATCTTTGAAATTGTTCTTATGGTACATAACAGGAAGTTCGAGATTCTTTTTTCCCGATTCATCACAGAAGAAACTAATGGAATCAAAACTTTTGCACTTTTTAATTGAAGTAAATTCTATAAGTGCCCAAATGCCAGGTTCTTTGGGGTTAATAATCTGATACAACCAACTGCCTCCTTCTTCAAAATTGAATACTTTGGTTTTTGTTTCCCAGGGTTTGGGAGCCCACCACTGTTCTAGCAAATCGCTTTGAGTCCAGGCACGCCAAACGTGTTCGATTGGCGCATCAAAATGTCTTGTTACCTGTAATCTTCTGCTCGGCAAATCCCTGGTAATTTTGGTATAATAACTCATCATTTTTATTTTTGCGCTTTAATAATTTTATACTTTCAAGAGAAACCAAAATCAACCAATAAGAATTAGCCAGAATTAATAACCTATTGGCATAGCCGACCAGTGCAATCACTCCGATAGGAATTGTTTTTGGAGCATCATTGGTTCCAGGATGAAAGACACCTGCTTTTTTAAGTCCTGAAATCATTGCTATCATAGTTATAACCATCAGCACAATACTTATCCAGGTGAAATTGGCCGCCCACATTAACCTTCTATGATTGAAGGGGTATCTTTTGCAGAGGTTAAAACTGATTAGGATTGATGCCAGGGGAAAGGTAGGAACTCCTATTAATGCTGCAGTTCCATGAAGAGGATGACTGATATTAAAGATTGAAGCCATTAATCCACCAATTCCCGAAATGAATAAGAGCACTACGCCAATTTTACCCCATGTATCTTGCATAAGACTCCATATTGAAAAAGCTGCACACCATACACTGAGTCCCCCACTTAAAAAGAATACGGTCAGCAACCACTCGTATTTTCCCTTTGCATATTCACTAATCATTCTCCATGAGGGCGAAAACTCGGGGCTGACAAAATGCAGATACAATAATGCAGCAAGAGAAATGACTGTAGCAGATAAGGCCAAGTTTAATAAAAT
>JABDDT010000063.1:16998-18829 GCA_013287475.1 Bacteroidota bacterium | reverse complement strand
GATATACGTCTGGTTCAACGACTCAATAACTGGGGATCCGGAGAGATCAGTGGATACGAGATTTTTATAAGAGACTACAGCATGGCTGATTCTGTTAGTAACCGGATTTTCGAAAAACTTCCCCGAAATTGGAATAGTCAATCCATAAAAGAAATCTACGGAAATATTTTCGACTGGCTAAACCTTCAGGACACTACGATTCTCATTGTCATCGTGATCATGATACTTGTATCAATTCTCAATCTCGTAACATGCTTAATCATATTGCTGCTGGAGAGAACTCATATGATTGGTATTTTAAAATCCATGGGCTCCCGTGATAAGGGCATTCAAAAGATTTTCCTTTATCACGGAGCGCTGATTACTTTTGCCGGAATAATCCTGGGAAATCTTTTCGGTCTGCTGTTTTACTGGTTACAAAACCGATACGGTATTATTACTCTGCCTGAGGAATCTTATTATATTTCAACCGCTGTTGCATATATAACATGGCAACAGGTTTGTTTTGTGAACCTGGGGACCTTTATAGTATGTTTTGCTGTTCTGCTCTTTCCCAGTTTTTTCATCATACGCCGTCTGAGCCCCGTAAGAGCTATTGCGTTTAACTGATAATCTCTATTCGGGATAATAGTATTCCAGTTGCGATGGCAACATTCAAAGATTCTGCACCCCCTTTACGGGGAATCCGAATTTTTTTAATTGGCAAGGATTCCAAAGAGCGACTGATACCTTTTGATTCATTACCCATCAGAAGCATAACCTTTCTTAACTTAATATTTTCATTGAGATCATTTCCATCCAGAGAACCTGCATATACAGGTATGTCAGGCTTCGACTTTATATACTCGGTCAGGTTTGTGTAATTTATTTCAATCCTTACGAGGCTTCCCATAGCTGATTGTATCACTTTCGGGTTAAAAACATCTGTAGTATCTTCACTGCAAACAATACGTTTAACACCAAACCAGTCAGCCGTACGAAGAATAGTGCCGAGATTACCCGGATCCTGAATAGTATCAAGCAGCAGAATCACACCTTCCTGTATATGTAATTTGTTAAAAACAGGTTTAGTGAAAACCGCCAGAACCTGATTGGGCGTGCTGTGAAATGAAATTCTTTCAAGGTCCTTTTCATCTATCCTGATGAAGAGTTTTTGTCTGTGCTTCCAAACGCCATCATGCTCATTCAACCAACTATCTGTTGCAAAACAATGAACCAGATGCAGATTATCTGATTGCAGGAGTTCCTCTACGATCTTCGGACCCTCTGCAACAAAGACTCCATCTGCATCACGGAATTTTTTATGGCCTAAACTTTGGATATATTTGACCTGCGATTTTACAAGCATGGATTCGCCGTTTTAATAATATGTCATATTGCCGGCAAGTTACATCATCACTGGTCAGACCTGCAATCGTTCCGGCGATTCTCATTTTTGCCTTCTCAGCCTGCCGGGTTCCCATCGACTTCCAAAAAGGAAAACCCTTTGTATACAAAACATCTGTTAAGGTTGAAGGAAATATGAAGCCAGACGACAAACAGGATCTGACCGCAAGGTTGGAAAACCAGTTGGACGACAGCCTCCAGGCGAAGACTGTAACAGACTTTTTTTCAGGTGCGCATGTTTCAGTTTGGTGGCCAGCTTTTCCTCCGCTTTATATTTCCAACTGGCCGCATATCATAATAAAAAAGCTGGACTTCCCTCCCGTTTACGATTCAACAGCCAAGGACCGTTCAATTGCTTATATGGATGCCCTGTTGCATGCAAATGGTTATTATACACCGGCAATATCTGATACGGTCACAATCAAGACAGTTTATAAAGGTAAAA
>JABDDT010000063.1:0-16988 GCA_013287475.1 Bacteroidota bacterium | reverse complement strand
GTAATAATACCGTATCGGTTTTGTAACCAGTAAAACAGCAGACCGAAAAGATTTCCCAGGAGGAACAAAGAGTATATGTAAGTTTTTTTGTTAAGCCCGGCAAACAGATTATGTTTGATTCTGTTGGATTCAATCTGCAAACCCCGGAACTTCAGCAGATAGCATTAAATTCCAGAGGGCAGTCTTTTGTTAAAGTAGGCAAGCCTTATACTCAAATTGCTCTTACCAATGAAATTAACAGACTGGTAGACAGCTTCAAGAATAATGGATATTTTCGTTTTACCAAAGAAGATCTCTATGTAGAGCACGATACCGTATTTTCTGCTCTTATAAATCCATCTCTTGATCCTATTGAACAGGCGGAGTTACTCGAAAAACTGAAACAGAAAAAAGAGAATCCCACGATTACAGTTGTAATCAAACAAAGGCCGGCACGGGATGCGACTCATTTAATAAAGTATTCCATTGGGCAGGTTACCGTTTACCCAGATCTCCCTACAGCAGAAGATACAATAACGGTTCATACTGATACAACGACGATTAATCAAATCAAATTTATCAGCAGAACAAATAAATTCAAGCTGCCTTTCCTGGCAAACAATATCTATTTATTACCCGGCGGTATGTACAAACAACAAAATTATTTTCGAACATCAAACCGGCTGAGTCATTTATCCGCGTGGGAATATAATAACATTGAATTCCAGCGATCTCCCAAAAGCGATAGTTTACTGGATGTTTTATTAAGGATGTATCCATCAAAAAAGCAGAAGCTTTCCCTTTCTCTTGAAACAAGTTACAATACGAATGGCATTGTTACAACCGGAAGCCTGCTTGGAACAAGTGTTATTCTGGGTTTACAGAACCGGAACGCATACAGGCAATCCATACTGACCAACACCAATTTGCAGGCAGGTATTGAATTGGGTTCAAATTCAACGATTCAAACCGTACTGACAAGTTTATCTCATACCATCGCTATTCCGCGCATCATTCGTATAATTCCCTTTCTGAATTTCCCTGCTAATCTCGAACAGAAAGGATACAGTACCCAGACGCTGATTAATGTTAACGCTGGTTATACCAGGCGTCTTGATTTCTTCACGCAGGAAAGCATAAACGGATCTTTTGGATATCAATGGTCAAAAACACAGATTCATAAAAAAAATGAACAGACTTTTTCTGTAACCAAAAGTTATTTCTGGAAACCGATAAACATTGAGAATACTACCTATCCAAATATTACTGACAGTTTCAAAACAATCCTAAAAGATAATCCTCCACTACAAATAACATTTCGTTCGGGGTTGGTAATCGGCCAGCAGTTCGCTTATAATATTGTCAGGGTTAAACAAAATAAAATAAATTATTTTCTCATAGATTTTGATGAAAGTGGAGCGCTACTGGGTTTCTTTAAAAATCTGGATAAAGGCGAATTGCTGCGATATGTCAAGGGTCAGATTGAATTCAGGCATACCATTGATTATGGAAAAAATCAACTCGCATTCCGCGCATTTGGAGGTGCAGGTTATGCATATGGGTTAACAGATACCGGTTATGAACATACCCTTCCGACTTTTAAAGCTTTTTATGCAGGAGGTCCCAACAGTATGCGGGCATGGCAGGTAAGAAACCTTGGACTCGGATCTTCAAAATATTATACAGATTCCTTAAATACCCTTGATCTGCGTTACGGAGACATCAAACTTGAATTCAATGCTGAATACCGGTTCCTCCTTGGAACCCTTTTTGGTATTAAATTTAAGAGTGCACTTTTTACAGATATAGGAAATATCTGGAACTGGACACCAATTACAAATGATTCTTTGGGCGTAGGGAGTGATTTCCAACTAAATAGATTTTATAAGGAATTTGCCGTTGGAGCGGGCACAGGAATAAGATTGGATTTCAATTATTTTCTAATACGACTGGACTGGTCATACAAGATCCGCGATCCGCAGGCAAAGTATGGTTCCGATTCCTGGTTTTATAAACTTGAACTAAGCAGCGGGCAGCTTCAGCTGGGGATCAATTATCCGTTCTAATTTTTATGTCGGTCAATTCAGGATCTATCGCATTTTCCAGATGATAATTTCCGATCCTTGTGCGGCAAAGCGAGCTGAGGTAGGCGCCGCAACCCAGTGACTGACCTACATCGTTAGCCAGACTTCGTATATAGGTGCCCGTAGAACATGTGACACGGAATGAAATAATAGGAAGTTCCAGAATATGCATTTCAAAATCTTTTATAAATACTCTTCTTCCTTCGAGCGTAACGGCCCTGCCCTGCCTGGCCAGATCGTAAGAACGCTCGCCATTTTTTTTAATCGCAGAATATATTGGCGGAACCTGGATGATTTCCCCTGTAAATTTTTTAGAGACTTCCAATAAAGCTGTCTGATCCACCTGACTGAAATCTTTCAGATTTTCAGGAGTTGTTTCCAGATCAAATGAAGCCGTAGTCGCGCCCAGCGTTATAGTGCCGGTATATTCCTTCTCCTGCGACATATATTCACTGATTTTTTTAGTAAATTTTCCTGTGCACAAAATCAACAGCCCGGTGGCCAGAGGATCCAATGTACCTGCGTGACCGACTTTAGTGTGTACCCGGTTTCTTATTTTTTTAACTACATCAGCCGAAGTCCATCCTATAGGTTTATTTATCAGCATCACCTGGCCTTCTTCAAATGGATTCATTGTGGCAAATTTTTCTGAGTCAGATTTCCCTTCTTGCTTTTATCTGTAAGTATTTGTTAATTACTTCCACACTTAATTTTTCCGGTGCAGTTAACAGCGCGCTAATTCCATAACGCTGAAGCTCCTTGACAATCAATTTTTTTTCAAGGATAAATTTCTCCGCAATCACTTTTTCATATAAACTTTCGATATTGGCAGCCTTCCCGGATGCCAATGCTTCAAGCGATGTATTTTCAAAAAAAACAACCAATAATAAATGTCGCCCTGATATATTTCGAAGGTAGGGCAATTGCCTTCCCAGCGATGTAAGCGATTCAAAATTCGTAAAAAGAATCAACAGGCTCCTTTGTGTAATACGGGTCTTTATCAGTTTATGTAGAAATGCGAAATCTGATTCCAGAAATTGAGTATTTAAATTATAAAGCGCATTTACGATTCCCGTCATCTGGGATGACCTGTGATTTGCTGGTAAAAAATCGCCGCCTTTATCTCCGAATCCAATAATCCCTGCACGATCCTGTTTTGAAATTGCTACAGCACTCAGTGCCAGCGTAGCATTTACGGCATAATCCAGTAAGCTAAGTCCTTCAAATGCCATTTTCATCGTCCTTCCTTTATCAATAATACAATATACCTGCTGACTTTTTTCATCCGTAAATGCATTTACCATCAGCCGACCTCCTGTTCTGCCCGTTGCTTTCCAATTGATTCCCCTGATATCGTCACCGCTCACATATTCGCGTATTTGCTCAAACTCAAGACTATGGCCCGTTTTACGGACCTGTTTGAAGCCAATATTACCCGGATCCGTAATATGCGCCTTAAATTCAAATTGACGGAGTAACAGAAATGCAGGATAAACTTTAACGGATTCATTTGCAGAAAATGTTTTTCGCCGCATTAACAACCGTATAGGTGTTTTTATAAAAATATGAATGTCGCCGAAAAAAAATTCCCCTCTGTTTTTGGGCCGTATAATATATTGAACCGTGATATTTTGATCCGGTTCAAAAATAAGTTTCTTCTTGAAATCCCTGATCTGCCACGGTTCAGGAAATTCTTCCACTAATTGGAGGTGCGCTCTGAATGGATAAGTGTTACCGATCCGCCACAGTATCATATTCTCTTCTCCATTGCTCAGTCTTTCAGGCAGGATTCGTTTGGCAGAAACCGGATTTTTTTTTGAAAATAATACCAGGAAATCGAGCATAAAAGCCAAGATGAAAATTCCCAGGAATAATAAAGAGAAATTAAAAAGAAATGGAATAAAATATGAAAGTATGAATAACAGAATTATAGCCGCCATTAATCGATAAAACCGTTTCCCCAGAAAAATGGATAGCCAAAACTGTTTAATAATATGCATGTTACCGGGGAATTTCTGAAGACTGAATAATTTGTTTGATTACATCATCAGCAGTACCCCCTTCCATTTCTTTTTCTGGTGAAAGAACCAATCGATGACGCAGAACTGGCGGAATTACGTACAAAATATCTTCCGGCAAGACAAAATCTCTCCCATGTATGGCTGCTATGGCTTTTGAAGACTGTAAAATGCCGATGGAAGCCCGGGGGGAGGCGCCGAGATAAATTGATTTATTTTGCCTTGTGGAATTAACCACAGAAACAATAAAACGAATTAGTTTTTCTTCCACGTGAATACCATTTACCAGTTGACGAAGATTCTCAATGGCAGACGCATTCAGTACAGGTCGTACCAAATTATTCATACCCGCTCCGGTATTGCTGTGATGTTTAGTAACCACAATCACTTCATCTGATTCACTGGGATAATCTACTTTAATTTTAAACAGAAAGCGGTCCAGTTGCGCTTCAGGTAAATGATACGTGCCTTCCTGTTCAATTGGATTTTGAGTAGCGATAACTAAAAATGGTTGCTGCATCTGCATAGTCTGACCATCAACTGTTATCTGCCTTTCTTCCATCACTTCAAATAAAGCTGCCTGTGTTTTCGCGGGTGCCCGGTTTATTTCGTCGATTAAAATGATATTACTGAATATAGGCCCCGGCCGGAATTGAAATAACATTTCCCGTGGATTGAATATGGAGGCGCCAATAACATCACCGGGCATAAGATCGGGCGTAAACTGTATTCTCGAAAATCCAACATCAATGGAACGACTAAGAAGTTTTGCTGTAAGTGTTTTTGCAACGCCCGGAACGCCTTCAATAAGGATATGGCCATCTGCCAAAATTCCGGCAATCAGCAACTCAATCATTTGTTCCTGACCTACTATTACTTTTCCAATTTCTGATTTTAACTTTTCCAAAGTTTCGACGAAATCCCGGAGAGGAGTTCGTTCTCCAAATAATTTTTCATCCATAATCTATGTTGGTTTGTTGAATTGACTGATTTGAGAGTGAAGATCCATTAATTCCTGGTCAGATAAAACCGGTTTCAACCGAACGTCCCGAATTAATTGAATCATAAGTTTTATTTCATTTAAAGGTTGACCGGCTCTAATTGAAAGTTTCTGGACAAATTCCTCATCCAATAATGAGGTTGAAAGATTATAAGAAGACCTTATATTTTCAAGGAAAGCTGTTATCATTTTCGTTGCCAGGTTTTGGTTGTTCTTCTGCTGAAAGTATAATCGGCCAACTGTTTTTACGAAATCTTCCGATGCGTTCCTTGTTTCATTGATTACTGCAATCGGCCGCTGTTTTCTTTTTGATTCTATAAAAAACATCAGCAGGAACAAAATAAGAATTAGCCAGAATGCCCATCTTAATGGGCGGTTACCAAGTATAAAACGAAGGGAAGAAAAACTCAAACGGCTCTTCCTGTATCTGAAATAATCAGACCATTCTACAACACCGTTTTGTTTTTGCATGTTGGAAAGGGCAATATCATAATAAGACCTGTTTTTTTTGTGTAACAAAAAGAAATTAGTGAACATAAAGGGATTCAGATGAATAAAAATACAGCCTCCTTTTAAATACGAAATCCTTATAAAATCAGGATTTCCGGCGATATCCCTGCCCAGGATCATTGTATATCCGGTATCAACACTTTCAAAATAAGACCGGCTGGAATAACCCGGATAAGCATAGTTAATCCATGCTTTCTGATCAGGGCGAAACAGACTGATTTCAGTACTGTCTCTTTCAAAAAATATATCTTCTTTTATTTTTAAATGAAGCATAGACATAACCGTATCTTCAAAATAAAGAGCTGAAATAAAAACCTGATTTTTCCCCGAAGCTGCAAAACGAATGATCTCCTGCATTTCGTCAGGCTCAGGTCTGAATTCAGGACCGATAATGATAAGGGCTCGCGGAGTATCTTCCCCATTTTCATTTTGATATAATACCGGGGCTCTGTTGCTTGTCCGAATATCTGCATTTGGAAAAATAAAGGGGAGATTATCATAAGTATACTTTGTCCCATATGGAATTTTATCCATTCGCCATAGACTTACACGCCTGTCCAGCTGTTTTTTGCATGAACAACACATGCTCAGCAAACAGAAAATAATAAATCTATATTTTAAAAAATATTTCAATCGAAAACTGTCTGTTGAAAATCTTCAAATCTATTTTTAAGTATGTTGAATAAATCCTTCTGAGGAATAAATTCGCCGTAATAAATGTATTCATATGCTGTTGCAAGATATCTGAAATCATCTCCACCCCGACGGGTTGCAAAAGCATGTGCAATTTCTGCATTGGTTGAAGAATCACGGATTTGTATCTCGCCCTTGTCACGAATGGTTCGGATCAGTCTCAGATACATGAAACGCACTGCAAGCCTGTAGTTTTCTTCCTGCTGGTATTTATGGATGAGAACATCATAATTAATTTCATCATTAATCATTGAAACTTCCAATGCGGAATCATTCTGTAAACTTTTCCGTTTAAACCATCTGAGATTATTTTCTTTTGCCAACTGATAGATCCCGTATAGAATAATTGCGGCAAAGAGGATAAAAATAATCCATTGAAAAAGCCGGCTTGCAAATAGTTTTGTAAATATTCCCGGCCTTGGAGAAGCTTCCCGACGCCAGTATTCCGGCTCGTTTGCATAAGCATAGTCAGGATTTTTTAAGTAAGAATTCAACTGCCTCCGGGATACCTCCCGGAAAGAATAGGAAGGAAAATATTTCCCTGAAGAATCATTTAATTCGATCTTCAAAACGGTATCCTCACCTGATTGAGCATACCCGGTTTCGATACCCTGAATGAAAAAAATAATAACGATTAAGAACAGATGTTTGATCATGAAGGATGGTCAGAGTTTTCAGGTTGAACCATTCGTGTCTTTCCGCCAAGACGAACAGGATAAATGATAAAATACCATATAATAAAACCAATGGAAGAAATCAGAATAAAAAGGCTTAACCAGACAGGCATATGTGAATAACGCGTAACAAAGCCTTCAAGAAATGCAGCCATAATAAATACAGGTACCAGGCCGATCATCATTTTTACTCCATCTTTTGCTCCGAGTTTCAGAGAATAAAGCCTTTTATAAGTACCCGGGAAAACCAGGCTTTTAGCCAGTACAATTCCTGCTGCTCCCGCAATGATAATAGATGAAATCTCCAGAGTTCCATGGATCCATATCACAAGTACTGATTGCCAGCCAAGGCCTTTCGAAAAAAAATAATATTGAAACGCTCCCAGCATTACTCCGTTATTAAACAACATCCATACTGTTCCAAGTCCGGCCAGAATTCCAAGGATAAAAATTAAAAAGGAAACGGAGATATTATTAACAGCTATCCATAAAAACATCGACGCAGAATCTCCTCCTTTATAAACACCGAACGGATCTCCTTTGGCAATATTCTGTTCCGTCATTTCTATATAATCATTGCCAAGAACACCCCGAACAAAACTTTGGTCATTCGCCGCAGAAAAAGCTGCTACCAAAGCGAAGAATACAAATATGAGAAAGGAGTAAAGTAATTCGCGGTGATACTTTTCAATGACGATCGGTAATTCCGTTTTCCAGAATCTGATAATGCGGGAGGATTCTTCCTTCTTGTTTTTATAAATGCCGAGATAAATTTCCGATGCTAGTTTATTAAGATACTGCGTGACCTTGCTTTGCGGGTAAAAAGTCTTTGCATATCCAAGGTCATTCACCAATTCTGTAAACCGGTTCGCCATTTCATCAGGATCCGTTGTAGGCTCATACTGATAAGTTTTCCATTTTTCTATATTCTGCTGTATGAATTGACCTTCACGCACAAAAACAGTACATTTATTTATAAATATAGTTCATCCCCCGATTATATGTTAACTGTTAAACTGGATACTGGTTTTAATATTGAAGTTGACTTCCCTATAAGCCCATTTCACCGTCGCATGTTTGCATATTGTGTGGATGTGCTTGTTATGTTTCTATACGGATTATTATGCAGTAAGATCGTCGGATTTCTTCCACAAAAAAGTTTATCAGAAAAACAATGGTTATGGATAATAATCGGTTTACCTGTTCTGTTTTATTATCCTGTAATGGAAATCCTGACCAACGGGCAGACTATCGGGAAAAGAATCCTGGGAATACGTGTGATTGCTATGGACGGTGGACAGGCTTCCGTAAGTCAATTTATATTGCGTTGGGTATTCAGGCTGGCTGACTTCCCTTTTTGGATCTTCGGTGCTATTGCCGCTGGCAGCCTTCCTTGGTGGCTGAGTTTTCTCGTTTTTTCCGGAATTGCCTGTGTAATTATTTCTGATAAATCCCAAAGAATCGGAGATATCATTGCGGGTACAATTGTAATTTTTACCAGGTCAAATACTTCCTGGCAGGATACTGTTTTTATTGAAGTTGAATCCGATTATAAGCCACGTTATCCGCAAGTGATGCAATTGAGCGATAAAGATCTTAATTCACTTAAAATGATCATTCGCACAGTTAAGAAAAACAATAATCACGAACTCGCTTTCCGAATTGCAGAAAGGATAAAGTGGAAGCTGAATATGCAAGGTGATCAGGATGCGATTGATTTCCTTGAAACCCTGCTTAAAGATTATAATTATTATTCAAACCACTGATCAGGTCAGCCTCGATGACCAACCATAGCACCAATAATACCGGCAATTAATGCCAGTGCATAAAAAGAAAGGATAATAACTGTAAAAATTCCATAAAATTTGAAAAATGATTTCAGGCTTTTTAAAGAATCTGATAATACCTGCTGATCGTTATTTTGAAATGCCTTTCGCATTTTAGAAGAAAAATTGAATAAATATAGAGAAGGGAAAAATATGATGAGGGCAAAAAATATATAAATGAAACTCAGAAAACCACCTCCCATTACGGCAAACGCTGATTCACTACTCATACTGGACATCATAGCAGATAGTGCAGATGCAAAAAAAACACCTACGATTACCATGAGTCCACTGGAAATAAAGCCAACAATAGACAGAAACCTCGCCCATCTTGCAGCTTCATTTAAATAATTTAATGACTGCTGATCCAAATGAAGTTCAAACAGATTAGTTGGCTGTTCCATTGAGTTTATTTTGGTTATTGGGAGATACTTCGCTTATTAAATAAAGGAAAAATCCGTCATTAATCAAAGAAATAAAACGAATTTGATCAATACGCCCTTGCAAATAAAACTCTTTCTGCGCTGGGTTTGCCACTGTAAATGCAAAATCCTTCTTCAGAAGGGTTATTGAACGGAATACATCGAATGGTGGCTTTTGATTTCTCCTTAATGGCTTCTTCTGTTTCTGCAGTTCCATCCCAGTGGGCTAAAATGAATCCGCCTTTTTCATCAAGTAAATTCAAAAATTCTTTCCAACTATCAGCTTTCGTTATGTGTTCATCCCGGTATTGCATTGATTTCCGGAACATTGTATCCTGGATTTCCAGGAGAAGTTTCTCAATTCTGAGCACAATACCTCCTTCAGGAAAACTTGTTTTTTCTTTTGTGTCCCTTCTCGCAATTTCAACAGTATTATTGTCCAGATCCCTTAAACCCAGAGCGATCCGAAGAGGAACACCTTTCTTTTCGTATTCTGCAAATTTCCATCCCGGCCGGTTGTTATCATTGTTATCAAATTTCACGCGAATACCTGATTTCTTTAGCTCCGCCGCCAGCTCTTTCCCTTTTTTATCGAGTAAATCTTTTCTTTCATCCCCTTTATAAATCGGTATGATTACAACCTGAATAGGAGCAATGCGGGGTGGCAGGATCAATCCATCATCATCACCATGCGACATTACCAGTGCACCGACAAGACGTGTACTCACACCCCAGCTGGTCGCCCATACATAATCAAGCTTGTTTTGTCTGTCAGAAAATTTCACATCAAATGCCTTTGCGAAATTTTGTCCAAGAAAATGTGATGTACCCGCCTGCAGAGCTTTTCCATCCTGCATCAGCGCTTCGATGCAGTAAGTATCAATGGCACCTGCAAATCGTTCGCTGGCAGTTTTTACACCACGAATAACTGGCAACGCCATATAATTTTCAACAAAATCCGTATATATATCCAGCATAAGTCTTGCTTCTGCAATAGCTTCATCAGACGTTGCATGAGCCGTATGCCCCTCCTGCCAGAGAAATTCCGTGGTTCTTAGAAAAAGCCTTGTTCGCATTTCCCATCTTACCACATTGGCCCATTGATTTATCAGTAATGGCAGATCACGGTAAGACTGAATCCAGGTTTTGTATGTATTCCAGATGATCGTTTCGCTGGTTGGCCTGACGATCAGTTCTTCTTCCAGTTTTGCTTCAGGGTCTACTATAATACCACCTCCATCAGGATCATTTTTTAGACGATAATGCGTAACTACAGCGCATTCCTTGGCAAAACCCTCAACATGAGCCGCTTCCCTGCTTAAAAAACTTTTAGGAATAAAAAGCGGGAAATAGGCATTTTCATGCCCTGTATCTTTGAACATCTGGTCCAGGGTATCCCGCATTTTTTCCCAAAGTGCGAATCCAAAAGGCTTGATAACCATACATCCACGGACAGCAGAATAATCAGCCAATCCGCCCTTAATTACCAGGTCATTATACCATTGCGAATAGTCTTCCTTTCGGCTTGTAATTTCTTTGCTCATAATTGGGTAATTCTAAAACGACTTGATTTAGCTCATTTTAACAGTTTGGAATGCTAATTTTCCGAAGGAGGTCAATATATTTTGTAATTTTGTTAAAAGGCTCAAAAGTAGTAACTTAAGATCGAAATTTCTAAAAGCTTTCACTATGAAACGTCTCTCCAAATTAATAGTACCCCTTGTTTTACTCCTCTCGGTTTATAGTTGCTCAACGTATAAAAACAGCTCAGTAACGCCGGATGACGTTTATTATTCACCCGGTACTCCTTCAAACCCTAAAGGCACCCAGTCTTCGAATTCTGATTATTACAGTACTCCGAATGATAATTATGTACAAATGCGTGTACAGGATCCGCAACGCTGGTCTTATTTTGATGACTATAGTTATGATTATTATGGCGGTTATTGTCCGTATAGCGCTTACTCACCATACGGATTCGGAATGGGTATTGGTTTTAGCACTGGCTTTTATAGTCCATGGTATGGAGGCTTTGGTTATTACAGCCCGTTGAGTTATTACAATAGTTATTACGCCTGGAACAGTTTCTATAACCCGTATTATGGCGGAGTTGTAGTTATAAACGGAAAAAACACTACTACGCCCAGTTATACCCGGATGAGCACATTCAATCCTTCTGCTTATCAGGGAAGATTTTATAATTCAAGACCTACTTCAACAAGTTCAAGTTATAGCCACAATACTCAGAGCTACCATTTGAATAACAATTTGAATAATTCTTCCAATAGCCGTCCGGCTTATAATAACACTTCCAATTTCAGCAGCGGTGGAAGAAGCAGCAGTGGTGGTTTCAGTAGTGGTGCATCTCGCGGTGGAGGATTTTCTCGCCCTGGCAGGTAATTCTTGGGAGATCATGAAACTTTTTATAGCTCTGTGCCTTTCTATTTTTCTTTGTTTTGATCTTCAGGCGCAGATTCCGGAAGATGCTTTACGCATGTCTTATACCCTTCCCTCAGGAACAGCCCGTGAGCAGGCTATAGGAGGTGCAATGGGATCCATTGGCGGAGATATCACAGCCAATTATGTAAACCCGGCAGGTCTGGGTTTCTATAAAACCAGCGAAGTTCTCATAAGCCCTGGATGGACATTCAATACTGCCAATACAGGATATCTTTCTACTAATACGAAAGGTCCCTACACAAATAATTTCCTTCTTTCTACTTCGGGTTTTGTATGGGGCAGTTCAAACAGCCCGGATAAAAGTAATGCTCTTAGCCTGACAGTAAACAGGATTGCCGATTTCAATGGTCATATCCAATATCAGGGGCAAAATAATTATTCTTCTGCATCTGATGTATATAAAGAAGAATTCCAGGCATCCGGAATAAGTTATGATCAGGCTTTTACAACACCCGCTCTTTCCTATGGCACACGAATGGCACTTTATACTTATCTGATTGATACGTCCCAGGGAGGACTGGGACCAATTATCGCTCAGCCTGATAAAGTGCTTGCAGCAGGCGGACTACTTGGTCAGAATACCGATATCCGAAGTTCAGGTGGTATTACTGAAATTGCGCTTGGCATTGCAGGTTCATCTAAAGACAAATGGTATTGGGGGATTTCTATCGGAATTCCAATAGTAAATTACCAGCGAACAACGCAATACACAGAAACTGATCTCAGTGGTAATAAAAACAATGATTTTGGTTACTATACTTACTCAGAATCCTATTCAGCGAAGGGTGTTGGAGTAAATGCAAGATTGGGTGCGATTTTTCGTCCAAACTTAAACTGGAGATTCGGTTTGGCAGTACATACACCATCCATTTATTCCATAACCGACCATCTCTCTTCCTCCATGATAACCAATACGGAAGGCTATGCCGGAACTATTTCCATTCAATCCGATACATTGGATATAGTAGCCAATTCCAGCAACAGTCTGGAATACGACCTGCAATCGCCCTGGCATCTTTTAGTAAGCGGTTCTTATATTTTTCCGGGGGCCGTGACGGAAGGAAAGATGGGATTTATAACTGCAGATATTGAATATGTTGCCAACAAGGACGTCAGATATAGTTTTCCTCTTGATAATAACGGAAATCAGCCCGACAACAGTTATTTCGATCCACTTAATAATACAATTAAATCTTATTATAAGAACACATTTAATTTCAGGTTGGGCGGTGAATATAAAGTAAATGAAATAGCATACCGGTTAGGCTCATCCTATTCTATGAATCCCTATTCATCACCCGATTTAAAAGCGAACCGAATTACCTTCAGTGGTGGAGTGGGCTACCGGAAAAAAGGAATTTTTATTGACCTCACTTATGTGGAAGCTATAATGAACGACGTGAATTTTCCTTACAGACTTACAGAAAAAGATAATTATTATTCAACAGTGAAGCAGTATACCGGAAACCTGATCCTGACTTTCGGTATAAAGTTATGATACCTGATAATCTGCAAGAATTTTATTAAAAAAATCATTTTCCAGCCAAATTAGGCTTTCATTCTTATTGAACCATGTCATCTGGCGCTTGGCATAGCGCCTCGTATTTTGCTTTATCATTGAAACACTGTCTTCCAGGCTGGACTTACCTTTCAGGTAATCAAACAATTCTGAATATCCTACTGTCTGCAATGCATTCAGATGCTGATAAGGAAGCAGAGAAGCCGCTTCATCCAGTAATCCAGATTCCATCATAAGATCCACCCTTTCATTTATTCTGCGGTATAAATCATTTCTTGGTACACGTAATCCGAATTCAAGAATTCGATAAGGATTTTGTTTTTTTTGCTGTTTCCGGAATGAAAGAATGGATCGTCCGGTACTTTGAATTACTTCAAGTGCCCGCATCATTCTTTGCGGATTGGACATTTCACCGGACGCAAAAAATAAAGGATCTGATTCACGGACACGGTCTGCCAACCAGGAGAATCCTAATTCGTTATAATTTTCAATAATTTTATTTCGGATTTCTATATTAATCAGCGGAATTTCATCGAGGCCTTCATGAAATGCTTTAATATATAGTCCTGTTCCCCCGCACATAACAACAGTATCCCGGGTTAAAAAAATTTCATTGCACCATTCTATGGCCAGGGACTCGAATATGGATGCATTTACTTCATCGTGTATTGAATGGGAATTGATGAAATAATGTTTCACCTGTCCGAGTTGTACAGGATCAGGTTTAGCCACACCTATATTCAGTTCGCGAAAACACTGCGACTGTCTGCCGAAATAATAGAAGTATTGAAATGTTTTGCAACTTCCAGTGCCAGTGCAGTTTTACCCGCTGCCGTTGGACCCGTAATAATAATTACTGTTTTAGAAGACATTATCAGAGTAAGGTATCCTCTTCCGGACCAAATTCTTCTTCAACATCCAGGTCACCGGTTTCATCTCCTACTTCACTGAATCCTTCAGCACTTTTGTTAAGGTCATATTTCTCCTCCACTTCAGCCAGTTTATCACCGACCAACCCGCGGGTACCGTATTGTGATGGACCAACACTTTCGGATTTCACAACTGCGGGATACTCCAGCTTGCTATTTTCTTCTTTAGATACATGTATGAGTTCAATGAGAAAATACCAGTTTTTTACGAAGTCATACAGATATACAAATTTCTGATTGGGATCTTTTATTTCTGAACCAATGGTCGTTTCGGTCATCAGCAAGGGGGCAACTTTATATTCCCTGTCATATTTTTCCAATGAAATTTCTCTTCCGCGCTGCCAGTGATCATTGCTGCGGAAAAAAGTAGCCTGGTGTTTGTTGTCAAATTCATAAGCTTTCAAAATCACCTGATGTAATTCAAAAAAGTGCTGGTTATGCTTTACCACTACATCCCGATAAACACTGTCATCTTCTTCGAAATAAACCCTGAATTTTAAAACTGCCATAATTATACAAGTTAGAAAGTTCAAAAATAAATGAAACCATCAAATTAACAGTCAGCTTATTTTAAACGGGGAGTTGCCGCCGTTTAATTGCCTGACCGGTTTCAAATCCATGGCCGCGGCTTTCTCCAGCATAAATGGATACGCTGCCTCAAAAGAATTCGCAATTTCTCCTTCCAGAATTGCTTCCCGGATCATGTTTTTCAGATCGCCCACTTTTTTTGATGGTCCGATGCCAAAAATATCCATGATCATTTCCCCTGAAACCGGAGGCTGCCAGTTACGGATTCTGTCCTTCTCCTCTACCTCAGTAAGGCGTCTGCGAACAAGTTCAAAATTTTCAAGATACTTCTTAACTTTTTGTTTATTCTTTGAAGTAATATCCGCCTCACAAAGTATCATGAGGGAATCAATATCTTCTCCCGCGTCAAATAATAATCGCCGAATTGCGGAATCCGTTATATTTTCTTTGGTCAGACTGATTGGCCGCAAATGAAGTTCAACCATTTTGCGCACAAAACGCATTTTTTCATTCATCGGGAGTTTCAACTTATCAAATATTTTCGGTACCATCCGGCCACCTACTACTTCATGGCCATGAAAAGTCCAACCATGGCCTTGTTCAAATTTCTTTGTCGCCGGTTTACCGATATCGTGTAAAATAGCTGCCCAGCGAAGCCAAAGGTCATTTGTATTCACAGAAATATTATCAAGTACCTGAAGGGTATGATAAAAATTATCCTTATGCCCCAATCCGTCTATATATTCAGCGCCGGCAAGATCCGTCATTTTTGGAAAAATAATCTGCAATAATCCCGATTTATAAAGGAGATCAAAGCCAACAGAGGGTTTATCTGAAGCAATGATTTTATTTATTTCCTCCGTAATCCTTTCCTGTGAAATAATGCGGATCCTCTCCGAATCACTGATGATTGCATTGAAAGTTTCAGGATCGATTTGAAAGTCCAGCTGGGTCGCAAATCGGATAGCGCGAAGCATACGCAAAGGATCATCACTAAAAGTTTTCACTGGTTCCAGTGGGGTATGAATTCTTTTTTCCTCCAAATCGAGTAATCCATTAAATGGATCAATAAGCTGGCCAAAATTTTCCTTATTCAAACTGACAGCAAGTGCATTGATGGTAAAATCCCTTCGGTTCTGATCATCTTCAAGCGACCCGGGAACAACTTCTGGTTTGCGTGAAGAGGCACGATAACTTTCCTTTCTTGCACCTACAAATTCCACATCCAGCATCTGGCCGTCAGATTCCTGAATTTTAAAATGAGCCGTTCCGAAATTTTTAAAAAAAGCAACGACAGGTTTTGGATTATAATAAGCAGCTACTTCATTAGCTAAATCAATCGCATTGCCAACGCAAACGATATCCGCATCACTGGTAGGACGTCTAATGATTTTATCACGAACAAATCCGCCAATTACATAAACTTCCGTATTCATTCGGGAAGCCGCATCTGCAATTCTTTCAAACAACAGCAATTCAGTATCAGAAAAGGAAATATTCATCATGCCAAAGATAAATCATAAGGCTTAAAGCTTAAAGCTCAAAGCCTAAAGCAAATGTGAGAATTCTAAAATTAAAATTTAATAAGGTAAATCAAATTGACCATCCGAAAATAATAGCCCTTTTACTATTGTATCGGAAGTGTATTGATAATCTGTTCCGGCCTGATATCCATTGCGCATCTGAAATGTTTTTCAGGACAGGACTTATAGCCATGTAACCCACATGGACGACAATATAAAGGATGATCAATCTCGACAATATACCTGATTTCTGAAAGAGGTCCAAATCCGAAACCTGGAATGGTAGAGCAATAAACAACTGTGACAGGTGCATTCATGGCGGAAGCAAAATGCATGGGCGCAGAATCATTTACATAATTCATAATGGCCCTGCTCATAAGAGCCGCAGATTGCAAATATGTTAAAGATCCTGTAAGCACTTTCAATTCGGTCCGATTACAGGATTCACTGATAAATTCACATAATGAAATGTCTCCTGGTCCGCCCAATAAATAAATTCCCGTTCCTCCTGGAATGGATTTTATAAACGATATCCATTTTGATGCAGGAAATTGTTTGGTAAACCAGACAGATGCGGGACTTACTGTAATAAATTTCGAACTCAGCAAAGCATCGATATAATTAAAATCGGTCTGGGAAGGATAAAGTTTAGTTTTGAATTCATTATCATCGGTGAATTCTTTGATCAGTTCAAGATTCCTGGTTATTTCATGTACTGGCTGGTCACCCCCATAATAATGTTTAATTTTTCTTGTAAATAAAAAACTAAGTGGATTCTTATCAAATCCAATGATCTCATTCGCCCCGGAGAAAGCTGCCAGTA
>JABDDT010000062.1:18409-19038 GCA_013287475.1 Bacteroidota bacterium | reverse complement strand
TTCCCTATGTGAACAATAGTAAGTTCAGTCTTTCCGGTTTGATATTTTATGATACGGCAAAGGCATATTATATGTTTAATACAAACAGGGGTCTGTCAAATGAAGCTGCCATCATTTTTAAAAATGGTTTGTATACAGGTGTGAAAAAACTAAAACCATTTAATATGACTCTGCCTGTCTGGTCGCCCGACGACAGTTCTCTTATTAGAAAAAGCCGCCAGGTGTTTATAGAAATTGCCCGCTTAAACGGACAGGATAAAAAAATACAAAATCTGGAAGTCGTTACTGTGAGACGAAGAATAAAATCTGATAAAGAAAAACTGGATGAAGAATACAGTTCCGGATTATTCAGCGGGGGGAATGCAACCATCTTTGACCTGGTGAATGATCAAACTATTTCGGCCTTAGATATTTTCACTTACCTGCAGGGCAGGGTGGCGGGTTTACAAATAAATACTTCCGGCGCCACACCCAGCTTAACCTGGAGAGGATCATCGCCTGGTATATATTTGAATGAAATTCAGTCTGACGCCAGTTCCGTAAAAAATATACCCGTAAGTGACATTGCTATGGTGAAGGTATTCTCGCCTGGTTCTGCGGGTGGCATGAGTAATTCGAGTGGTGGCGTC
>JABDDT010000062.1:0-18399 GCA_013287475.1 Bacteroidota bacterium | reverse complement strand
GATATACACAAAAAAGGGAATGGACAAGAAACCGGATCTCAATATCAAAGGTCTTGATATGGTCCGGATTTTAGGATTTAATGTTCAGCGTGAATTTTACTCTCCTGATTATTTGATCAATCCAGAACCTGAGTCAGATGATATCAGGACTACGCTCTACTGGAACCCCAATTTGAAAGCCGGAAGGGGAAACAGAAGGATCAGCATCCCGTTTTATAATAGTGATGTGACGCACAAGTTCCGAATCATCCTGGAAGGATTTAATGATGATGGGAAGCTGATACATCTTGAGAAAATCGTTGAATAAGACTTTTTTGAATTATTAATTATCAATTATTAATTATTAGCGGAGAAAATTCCAACCTCATTATTTTATTCTGTCAGATCCTGAATTAATAATTAATAATTGATAATTAATAATTAAAATCAGTTTTTCGGAAAATTCGGATTGGCTTTTACTTCTTCCAGTTGCATCGTATGTCTTTTGCTGTGTGCAACCATAAAAAGTACAACCTGGTAATCATCAACCATTCCCACACCCGGAAATGCACTGCAGTGATCCCTCAGGTCGCCCTGCGTGGTTTTAATGAATGCTATATTCCGGTTCCTCCTTGCAACAAAGGAATCCAACGAGGCCTGGAAAGAACCAAAAGTATTAACCGGCCTAAGCATTTCAGGTGCCTGAAATTTTCTGCTGCGATCAATCAGGAAGTGCAGGATCTGCTGATCGGTATATTTTATAGAATCTCTTTTGGAAGGATCTGCAGGAGAATTAAGTGCTTGCTGATAAGCCATCGTAAGTGCTGCTTCAGCCAAAGCAATATGCTCCACACACTGTGCCACACTCCAGCGGGTACTGTCTGCTTTGAAGTTGAGTTGGGCTGGTGAAAGACCCTTTACATCCATAAGAAGCGTATCACGCGTTGATACCATGAATTGTATGGCAAAATCCCTTTCCTGTTTTGTAAGTGTTTTATCGCGGGGTTTTAATCCAAAAATTAAAATGACAGTAATAAAAAGCAGGCTCTTTTTCATGTGGAAAGTTTTACGAAAGTTAAGCGCTTTCTCGGGAAGAAAAATGAAATGACTTAATTTGACAGTATGAAAATTTCAGAGATTATTCAGCAGCTTGAAAACTTTGCCTCACTGGTGTACCAGGAAGATTATGATAACAGCGGATTGATTACCGGTGATATATACAGGGATTGCTCCGGTGTTTTAGTAAGCCTCGATTGTACGGAAGAACTGATTAACGAGGCTGTTGAAAATAATTGCAACCTTATTGTATCCCATCATCCCCTGATATTCCGTCCCCTTCGGAGAATAATACCGGAAAATGGGGTCGGTAAAGCCCTTATTGCAGCTATAAAGAATGATATTACCATTTATTCCATCCATACCAATCTCGATAATGTAATTGGAGGGGTAAATACCAGGATGGCTGATAAAATAGGCCTTCAAAACCGGAAAATCTTAAGTCCAAGGCCGGGTGATGAGAACATTGGATCGGGTATGATCGGCAACTTAAAATACCCCGTTTCTGAAACTCAGATTCTAAAGCAGCTTAAAGAAAGTTTCAGGGTTCCAATTATCCGGCACAGTGCGCTTACCGGTAAATCCATAAGCAGGATAGCCATTTGTGGGGGAGCCGGTAGTTTTTTGATTTCCAACGCTTTACAGCAAGAGGCAGATTGGTTTGTCAGTTCAGATATCCGTTATCATGAATTTTTCAATGGAGAGGGGAGGATGGTTATTGCAGATATCGGCCATTTCGAAAGTGAGCAGTTTACTATGGATTTGCTTCATGATGTTATACTCGAAAAATTTCCTAACTTTGCCGTCCTTAAATCGGGTATAGTTACAAACCCGGTCAATTATTATATCTAAACTATGGCCAACGTCAAAGAATTTTCAGTAGAAGAAAAATTAGCCTCTCTGATCAGTCTTCAGAAAATAGAATCCAAATTAGACGAATATAAAGTGTTGAAAGGGGAACTTCCGATGGAAGTAAGTGATCTGGAAGATGAAATCCAGGGTTTAAATGCGCGTCAGACTCGCATTGAAGAAGAAATTAACGGTATCCAGGAATTCATTACCCAGAAAAAACTGGCCATGAAGGAATCGGAGGAACTGATAAAAAAATATGAAAAGCAGAGTGAGAATGTAAAGAACAGCAGGGAATTCGAGGCCATCAACAAGGAAATTGAAATGCAGCAGCTGGAAGTTAAACTTTCAGAAAAACATATCAAGGACGCCCAGGAAGAAGTGGCAGAAAAAGTACTGTTACTCGAAAAAGCAAAGAAAGCCCTTGGATCCAAGGAGTCTGTTCTGAAAAATAAAAAGGAAGAACTCGATAAGATCATCGCCGCTACAGAAAAAGAAGAAAGACATTTCTCCAAGCTTTCAGCTGAAGCCCGCGAAAAAATAGAACCACGCTTATTACATTCCTATGATCGCATACGTACCAACTACCGCAACGGCCTGGCCGTAGTTCCGGTTGTCCGTGATGCCTGCGGCGGTTGTTTTAATGCCATTCCGCCCCAGCGGCAGAGTGAAATACGCCAGCACAAGAAAATAATCGTCTGTGAAAACTGCGGAAGAATTCTGGTAGACAGCGAGCTCAATGATGGCGTGGATGTGAAATAAGCATTGATTAGAAATAAGCTTTCTCCGGATGCATGCGTCGATTAACTTGCATCATGAACCATCCGGCTCATCCTTTATTTTTTATTGTTTTATTTGCCTTTCACTTTTCATTGATACTGCCCTGCCGGGCGCAGGTTCCCTATCAATTTGATTTTAATCAGGATTGCAGGAAAGCTTATGAGGAAATCATTAAGCTTAAACTCAATACCGGTAAAATCATTCTGGAGGCAGAAAAAAAAGCACATCCCAACAACCTCATTCCTTATTTTCTTGACAATTACATCGATTTTTTCACGCTCTATTTTAATGAAGACCCTGAAGAATACAAGCGCAGAATTCCATCCCTTGAAGCGCGTCTGGCCCTGATGAAAAAGGGGGACCCATCTTCCCCATTTTATCTTTTTACACGATCTGTAATATATTTTCAGTGGGCCGCTGTTGACATTAAATTCGGTGAACGATGGAACGCGGCCTGGGCATTCCGGAAATCCTTTCTGACAAGCAGCGAGAACCTGCAAAAATTCCCGGATTTTCAGCCATCCCGGATGTTGCAGGGATCCATGCAGGTTGCAGCCAGCACCATTCCTCCCGGTTATCAATGGCTGAGCAGCCTGCTTGGAATACATGGAACAATTGATGCAGGCATGCACAATCTGGAAAGTATGCTGTATAATGCGGATCCCTATGCCATCATTTTTCATGACGAAGCAGCATTTTATTTTCTCTATCTTAAATTTTATATCCTCAATCAACGGGAAGAGGTATTTGATTACATCCATCATCAAAATTGGGATACCAGGAATAATTATCTCTTCGCATATCTCATAGCCAATCTTTCACTGAACAATCAGGATGCTTCAGTTACAGAAGAAATTATTAGTCAGTTAAATCATGATCCCGGATACCTGGATATGGCTACCTGGGATATGCAAATAGGTTATGCGAAGGCAGATCGCCTGGATAAGGAGTCGGTTGTTTATCTGGAACGTTTTGTTGGCCGTTTCAAAGGAAAATTCTATGTAAAAGATGTACTGCAGAAAATCAGCTGGATCTATTATCTGAATCATGAACCTGAAAAAGCAAAAGCTGCCAGAGCACAGATACTCGTATTGGGAAATACAGAAACAGATGCTGATAAACAGGCTTTAAAAGAAGCAGAATCTGACAGATGGCCAAATGAGGTTTTACTCAGAGCCCGACTGCTGGATGATGGCGGTTATTATAGTAAAGCACTTCTTATCCTGGCAGGTAAACAACCATCTTCCTTTTCTGATCCAACCGATCAGCTCGAATACAATTACCGAATTGGCAGAATCTACGATGCAATGAATAGAAAAACCGAAGCCCTCGTCGCATATCAGGAAGCACTTCGCCTCGGCGCAAACCGACACGAATATTATGGTGCAAGGGCTGCATTACAGATCGGATATATATATGAGATCAGAGGGGACAAAAAAAATGCCCTGATTTATTTTAAAAAAGTGCTGGAAATGAAATCACATGATTATAAAAATGCACTGGATCAAAAAGCAAAAGCCGGTATAGAACGCTGTGCAGAAGGTTAGTATTTTCGTTATATTTCAGATCAGAATTTAATATGCTGCGCCAATTACACATACAAAACTTTGCGATCATCGAAGAGATCACCATTGATTTTTCGGAAGGGCTCCAGGTAATCACAGGAGAAACGGGTGCAGGTAAATCCATCATCGCGGGCGCCCTTTCGCTGGTGCTGGGTGAAAGGGCAGATACCTCCATACTTAAACGTAGAGACCAGAAAGCTGTGGTGGAAGCCAGTTTCCGTGCCTTTCATTTAAAAGATGTGGAGAAATTTCTAATAGAAGAAGAGCTCGACCGGGAACAGGAACTTGTTTTGAGACGCGAAATCAGTGCCAATGGAAAATCGAGGGCGTTTGTAAATGATACACCGGTCAATCTTGACCAGCTCAGACGCTTGTGCAGTATGCTGGTCGACCTGCATCAGCAATTTGATATTCTGTCCCTGGGGGAAGCGGGATTCCAGCTTGCAGTCGTGGATGCCCTGGCAGCAAACGCAACGCTCCTGTGTCAATATCATGCACTTTTTCAGCAGTTGCAACAATCACGTGTACAACTCGAACATTTAAAAGGTAGACAGGCTGCAGCTGACAGGGAAAATGATTATCATAAATTTTTATTCAATGAACTGGAGGAAGCTGGTCTGAAAGAAAATGAATTTGAAGAAGCAGAAATATTATTGAAACGGCAGAGTCATTCCGAGGCGATTAAAACTGTTCTGACAGGGATATATTTTAACCTTATGCTTTCTGATCAGCCATTGGTACAACAAATCAGGTTATCCGGTCAGCAGCTTGAACCGTTCAGGGCATATCATGAAAAATTTCCTGAGATACTGCAGCGGCTTTCTTCAGTCCATATCGAAATGCAGGACCTTGCCAGCGAAATAGAAATGGTGAATGAAGATATTCAATACGATGCCGCCCTGATAGAAAAACTGAATGAAAGGATTCACACTGGATATAAACTTTTCAAAAAACATGGCGTAACAACAACCGTCGGTCTTATAGAATTGAGGAATCAGCTTCAGAATAAATTGTTTGAATCTCTGAATATCGCGGAAGAAATTCATGCAAAGGAAAAAGTGGTGGAATCCCTGGTGAAAGAGACAACCGGGGTAGCTCATAATTTAACAGTAAACAGAAAGGCACAAATAAGGGGACTCGAAGAAAAAGTAAATGCATTGTTGAAAAAAGTTGGAATGCCCAATGCAAGAATCCGTGTAACATGCAGTGCAACTATATTGAATGAGCAGGGAATGGATTATATTGAATTTTTATTTGACGCCAATAAAAGCGACCGCTTCGAACCTTTGAAGAAAGTGGCTTCCGGGGGTGAACTGAGCCGTCTGATGCTGTGTATAAAATCACTGGTTGCCCAATCAATGGATATGCCTACATTATTATTTGATGAAATTGATTCAGGAATATCCGGAGAGGCCGCCAGGCAGGTAGGAATTATCCTGAAAGAACTTTCCTGCAAAAGACAGGTGATCTGTATTACCCATCAGCCTCAGATAGCCGGTAAGGGTGATGCACATTTTTATGTATTTAAAGAATTACAGGGGGATGCCATCAATACAAAAATCCGGCTTCTCAACAGGGAAGAACGGATTGTTACCATTGCTAAAATGTTGTCAGGTGAAAAGCCAACGGCGGCCGCCATGGAGAACGCAAGGGAGCTTGTTAATTGACAAACATTTATTCCACTTTATTAACACTTCCTGCTCCGGAAACATCCTGTGATACGCTGGCATTTCCCTTATAACTGATATTGCCTGCACCGCTCACATCAGCATTTAATTTTACGCTTGCATAAACCTGTGCACTCCCTGCGCCCGAAATTTGGACCTTGGTATTTTCTGTCAGCAGATCGTAACAATAAGCATGGCCTGCGCCGCTCAGGTCAATATCCAGATCTTTTGCCTGCCCTTTCAGTTTAATGGAACCCGTACCTGAAATGCCGGTCGTAATTTTTGGTGCATCCACTTCCATCTGAATATCACCGGCTCCGCTGGCTTCCAGGTTGAGTTCGTCCGAACTTGAAATTTTTGTCTGACCAACAATGTCGCTGGTCCCGGAAACCTCTATACTCTTATAATTGGGAGAACTGACATATACATTCAGATCTCCTGATGGAATCAGATTTATTCCGGGTTTTGTTTCTATTTTTATCCGGTCTCCCTCCTGGGTAACTTCTATATAAGATAAAATATTTTCATCCCCTTCGATTTTCACCGGCTTGAGGTCTCCCTGGCTTACATAAAGTTTAATATCACCACTGGCCTCTACTTCTGAAAATGCAGAAACAGATCTTTCCACTGTTTTAATGTTGCCATTTCCATGGATCCGCTTTCCCATGAAGCGACAGGAGGACAAGCCAATAAATGCTATAAAAGATAGAAAAAATAATTTCCTCATGGTTATTTATTTGATCTGAAAAGTTCGGTTTTTCTACTGGTAAGAAAAAAATATTTCCCATAAGACGCAGTTTCTCCGGAAAAGGTTACAAATGTTATCTTTGCGGCTCCATGAATGAAAAGATTCTCATCCTTGATTTTGGTTCCCAATATACCCAGTTGATTGCCCGTTCCGTACGCGAAGCCAACGTATACTGCGAAATCATTCCCTTTCATCAGAAAATTGTCCCGGAACCCTCTCTTAAAGGTATTATTTTATCAGGTTCCCCTTTCTCGGTTAATGATCCCAAAGCACCTCTGGTAGATGTAAAAGGACTTCACAGAAACCTGCCCATACTCGGCATTTGCTATGGAGCCCAGCTTACGGCAAAAGAATTTGGCGGCCGGGTGGCAAATAGTGACAAAAGGGAATATGGCCGGGCTCTTATGAGTATAGTGAAACAGGATATTTTATTACGGGGAGTGAATGATTTGTCCCAGGTTTGGATGAGTCATGCTGATACAATTCTTGAACTTCCGGCAGGCTTTGATGTGTTGGCGAAAACAGATTCTATTCCTTATGCGGCTTTCAGGAATAATGGGGAAGGATTTCCTTTATATTGTCTTCAGTTCCATCCTGAAGTATATCACAGTACCGAAGGGAAAAAAATAATCCGGAATTTTCTCGTAGATGTTTGTGGCTGCAAACAGGATTGGACAGCTGCACATTTTATAAGCGATACGGTTGCAGCCCTTAAAAAATCCATAGGAGATAAAAAAGTGATAATGGCCCTGAGCGGAGGTGTGGACTCCACGGTAGCAGCGACCCTGATCAACCTGGCTATTGGTAAAAGACTCTATGGTTTTTTTGTAGATAATGGCGTTTTACGAAAAGATGAATACCAACAGGTACTGGAAACTTATAAGAAAATCGGTCTGAACGTAAAAGGCGTTGATGCTAAAAAACAGTTCTACAAGAAATTAAAAGGTAAAACGGATCCCGAAGAAAAGCGCAAGTCCATTGGGAAACAGTTTATAAAAATATTTGTTGAAGAAGCATCGAAAAAAAAGGGCATAGGCCTGCTGGGTCAGGGCACGATTTATCCTGATGTAATTGAAAGTATTTCTGTACATGGTCCTTCACAAACAATTAAATCGCACCATAATGTGGGGGGGCTTCCGAAAAAAATGAAACTCGGACTGGTAGAACCACTCCGATTTTTATTTAAGGATGAAGTACGACGGGTTGGCAAAGAGCTGGGTATACCTGACGCGCTGCTTCAAAGACATCCCTTCCCCGGACCAGGACTGGCAATTCGTATCCTTGGAGAAGTAAATCCCGAAAAAGTAAACCTCCTGCAAAAAGCCGATCATATATTTATTCAGGCGCTCAAAGATCATAATCTTTATGGTTCAATCTGGCAGGCGGGGGCTATCCTTCTTCCTGTGAAAAGCGTAGGCGTGATGGGAGATGAGCGCACATATGAGTTTACGGTTGCTCTGAGGGCAGTAACATCTGTAGATGGAATGACGGCGGACTGGGCCCATCTTCCATATGAATTCCTATCACTTGTTTCAAGCGATATTATAAACCAGGTGAAAGGTATCAACCGTGTAGTGTATGATATCAGTAGTAAACCACCCGCAACGATAGAATGGGAATAAAATACCTTATGAAAACCGGAGCAGTACTAATTTTAACTTTTTTCTTCCTTTTCGCCCGAACCAATATCGTATTGGCGCAAATGCAGGATAGTTCCAAATATCATATTGCTGTATTTCTTCCATTATATCTTGACTCTGCTTTTGACGCTTCCGGTAATTATCGTTTTGACCAGAACTTTCCTAAATATCTGAATCCCGGGCTGGAATTCTATGAAGGCCTCGAACTGGCGATGGATTCACTTAAAAAAATCGGCGCACCTGTAGATATAACTGTCTACGATACACGAAGTGAAACCAAATCATTACAGCAAATACTGGAAGAACCTGCTTTCGCAAAAATACAGATGATTATAGGGCATGTCACTGCACCGGAACTGCGCTTATTAGCCAATGCAGCAAGGAACCGGAATATCCCATTTATCAATGTGAATTTTCCCAATGATGGCGGGGTAACCAATAATCCGGAATTCGTCATTCTGAATACAACCCTGCATTCTCACTGCGAGGCGATTTATAAATTCATTCAGCGCAACTGGGCCACTTCGAATATTCTTTATCTCAGAAAAGCAGGAGCTCTGGAAGACAGGTTGCGAAATGATTTTACTGATATAGAAAAAAATACAGCATCCGTTCCGCTGAAAATAAAAAATATTAATCTCGACAATAATGTGGATCTGCGATTGCTGGCTCCTTATCTCGACAGTAACGTTAAAACGGTGATACTGGTGGGAAGCCTTGACGAAAATTTTGGAAAGACCGTCTGCACCAGACTTGCTCCGCTCAGTAAATCATATCCAATGAAAGTATTGGGTATGCCAACATGGGATGCTGTCACCGACTTCAATACGCCGGCTTATGCGGACCTGGAAATTTATTATACAACACCATTTTATATCAATCCCGCCGACAGTCTGGCGATGTCGATACAGCAATATTTTAAATCCCGTTTTTATTCACGTCCCTCTGATATGGTTTATCGTGGTTATGAAACCATCCTGCATTTCGGTCAATTGCTGGAAGCAAATAAGGGTAAGCTGGATGGAAATATAGGTATTAGAAAATTTAAAGTTTTTAATGATTTTGATATCCAGCCCGTATTTACAAATAAAGAAACGGGTATCCAGGCTACAGGAACAATTACACTGCAATATCTCGAAAACAAAAAACTCTATATCATTAAGAAAGTGAATGGCAATGTCGTTGCTGTTTATTAAGCCTAAAGCTTAAAGCCCAAAGCCTAAAACTAATTTGGAATTAAGTAAATGAATAAAATTTCTGTTCAGAGTTCTAAAAAGAAGTTTTCGGCTTTGGGCTTTAGGCTTTACGCCTTAAGCTTTACGCCTTAATTTTACTGATATGAAAAAGTTGCTGGTGATCCTGGGGTTGATTTGTCTTTCTTTCAGTTCGATTATTTTATTTAAACCGGGAGATGAACCCGTCCCAATCCAGGCCAGTAAACAAAGAACAGGTGACGCAAAAGCGGGATTCATTTATTTAACTACAGGAGATTATCTACGGAGTGGTATTCCCCTTTCTTATTTCAAATTGGGTTTTGGGAAAACTGCCATCAATTATTTTAACCGCGATGGAAATAATAAAGACATACCTTATGACTATACAGTTGTCAATGCACCGAATGGAGAACCTGTCGTAGCTCCGAATTGCATGCAATGTCACGCGCAGGTTTTTGACGGCCGGCTGATCATGGGACTTGGTAATAGTACCATTGATTTTACTCATGGCCAAAAACTGGATCCAAAAAATGCAGCTGCGGCTGAAAAGCTTTTAAAAAATACCGACCTTAATAAATATGAAGCTTCAGAACCTTTCCTGCGGGTTGTAAAAGCAATCGGTGGACAATTACATACAAAAGTGCGGGGTGTAAATACGGCAGACAGGCTCGCCGCTCTTTTAGCGAGTCATCGTGATCCAAAAACTTTTCGCTGGAGCGATCAAACGATGTTAGAGGTTTCTGATGAGGTAATTCCTACCGATGTTCCTGCGTGGTGGATGCTGAAAAAGAAAAACGCAATGTTTTATAATGGATTCGGTCGCGGAGATTTTGGAAGGTTCCTCATGGCTTCTAATTTATTAACCGTAAATGATACTTCGGAATCCCGCGAAGTGGATGCACATTTCAATGATGTGCTGGCCTATATTAATTCAATTCAGCCCCCGGCTTATCCAAATCCTGTTGATAAAACGCTGGCTAAAAAGGGTGGTATTTTATTCGTACAATATTGCTCTAAATGCCATGGCAGTTATGGGAGTGGAGGAAAATATCCCAACCTGCTTATACCGGAATCCGATGTTAAGACGGATTCATTATTATATAAAAGCAATTATCAGAGTTATCAGTTTGTGGAATGGTTCAATAATTCCTGGTTTGCTACGGGAGATCATCCGGCAAAACTTGAACCATTCAATGGATACATTGCTCCTCCGCTCGACGGGATTTGGATAACCGCGCCTTATCTGCATAATGGTTCTGTGCCCGATCTTGAGACCCTTCTCAATAGTAAAGAAAGACCTGCCTACTGGTCACGGGATTTTAATAATCCTGTATACGATTATGATAAACTTGGGTGGAAATATATTGTAAAAGACTCAGTACAGGGGACAACCGTATACGATACGCATCTGCCCGGCTATGGAAATTATGGTCATACTTATGGAGATAAACTCAGCAACGGAGAAAGAAAAGCCATTATAGAGTATTTGAAAACACTTTAAGCCTTTTTGGGCCTAAAGCCCAAAGCTTAAAGCTTAACGCTGCCAACCGCCAACCACTAACGGTCAACGGTCAACGGTCAACGGTCAACGGTCAACGGTCAACGGTCATCGGTTAACTGTCATCTATGTTAAAAGACAGTATTGGATATAAAGTCATTTTATCCTGGTTTCATTCAAAAGGAATTCAACCTTTCGATTTTCAGGAAGAAACCTGGATGCATATCATCGACAAGCATTCAGGTCTCGTGAATGCTCCAACGGGTTGCGGTAAGACTTTTTCTGTCTTTCTCGGTGCTCTTATCGATTTCATAAATGATAATCCTGATAATTATAAATCCAAATCACGCAATCATCTTCGTCTGCTCTGGATTACTCCACTGCGTGCACTGGCGAAAGATATCGGAAGAGCCATGCGTGAAGTGATTGATGATTTAGGAATGCAATGGCAGGTTGGAATCCGTAATGGCGATACGGAGACAAATGAAAGACAAAAACAAATAAGACAGATGCCGGAAGTACTCATCATTACACCGGAGAGTTTGCATTTGTTACTTGCCCAGAAAAATTATCCAGATGTATTTAAGAACCTGAAGATTCTTGCTGTGGATGAATGGCACGAATTGCTGGGATCAAAACGTGGTGTACAGGTGGAATTGGCAATTTCCCGAATAGTTCATTTAGTTGACAGATCACAGATGACAGTTGACAGCCCTGAAAACCGTCAACTGTCATCCGCCAACCGTCAACTCTCCGTATGGGGCATTTCGGCAACGATTGGAAACCTCGATCAGGCACAGGAAGTATTGACCTCACCGATCCTGGATAAAATAAAAAGCCCACCTGTTATCGTTAAAGCCAAACTGGATAAGCGCATTGAGATCGAATCAGTTTTCCCGGATGAAATTGAAAAATATCCCTGGGCAGGACATCTCGGAATCAAACTGGTTCATAAAGTAATTCCGATCATTGAGAACAGCAGAACAACCCTGATTTTCATCAACACGCGCGGCATGAGTGAACGCTGGTATCAGGAAATTCTGAATGTAGCGCCGGAACTTGCGGGTGCAGTTGCGCTGCATCACGGGTCCATCGATATGGAACTAAGGTTATGGGTAGAAGAATCATTGCACAGTGGAAAACTTAAAGCGGTTGTCTGTACTTCCAGTCTGGATCTGGGCGTCGATTTCCGACCTGTTGAAACCGTCATCCAGGTTGGTTCTCCCAAGGGAGTCGCCCGTTTTTTGCAACGTGCAGGAAGAAGCGGACACCAGCCGGGAGAACTCAGTAAGATCTATTTTCTTCCCACACATTCTCTTGAGCTGGTGGAAGCTGCCGCATTAAAATCTGCGATGAAGGAAAATTTTATCGAGAGTCGTGAACCCATGCTGCTTTGTTTTGATGTATTGATTCAATACCTGGGAACACTGGCCATCGGAGAAGGGTTCTTCCCTGATATCATATTTAAAGAAATTTCTTCCACCTATTGTTTTCGCGAAATAAAAAATGAAGAATGGCTGGAAATTCTTCATTTCATTACAGAAGGTGGTGAAGCACTTCAGCAATATGATGAATACAGAAAAGTGGAAATTATCAATGGCCTGTATAAAATTACGAGCCGGCGCATTGCTATGCGGCATCGTATTCATATTGGTACCATTGTTAGTGACTCTATGATGAAAGTTAAATTCCTGAGTGGCGGTTATGTGGGCGTGATCGAAGAATATTTTATTTCCAGATTGAATCCGGGAGATATATTCACCCTGGCGGGCAGAAACCTGGAATTTCTGATGATTAAGGAAATGACAGCAATCGTAAAAAAATCAAATGCGAAGAAGTCCATTGTACCCAGCTGGAATGGCGGCCGTATGCCATTATCAGCAAACCTGGGTTATATGCTGCGGAAAAAATTTAATGAAGTTCACCATCTGCTGGGCACCAGGAATACAGAAAATGCAGATATTGAGTTACGCAAATTGAAGCCATTATTCGAATTGCAGCAATCATTATCTCATGTTCCAAGAGAAAACGAATTGCTGATAGAACAGATTGAAACCAGTGACGGGATTCATTTATTTGTTTATCCATTTGAAGGGCGACTGGTACACCAGGCCATGGCAGCCCTTCTGGCATTCCGGATAAGCAGGATACTTCCGATAAGTTTTTCTTTTGCCATGAATGATTACGGATTTGAATTGCTGAGCGATCAGCCTATACCTTTGGATGATAGTAATGTATATGAAATTTTTTCGGGTGAAGGATTGACCGCCGATATCCAGCGAAGCATTAATAGTGCAGAAATGGCCCGGCGAAAATTCAGGGATGTAGCTGTAATAGGCGGATTAATCTTCCAGGGTTATCCGGGTGAATACAAAAAAACAAAGCATCTGCAGTCATCCGCCGGATTATTATTCAATGTGTTCAGTGAATATGATCCGGGTAATCTACTCCTGAGACAGGCATACCATGAAGTGATGGAACAGGAAATGGAAGAAGCAAGACTCAGAAATATGCTTGATAGAATTTCAAAAAGCAAAATCATTCTCCGCTTTCCTGACAGGCTGACTCCATTTTGTTTTCCTATAAAAGTAGATAGCATGCGCGAAGACCTTTCTTCGGAAAAACTTGAAGACCGCGTAAAAAAAATGCAGCAACAATTAGTACGCGATACCGATAAAAAACGGGTTAAATAAAATATCTTTGAAACCCATGCATATACCTGTTTCTCATAAAATACTAAATCAGCAATTCTGGCTAACGACCGACAGAACGATGTATTGGGAAGAAGAAAAGGCGCTCATTGTTTCAGACTTGCATTTTGGGAAAACAGGTCACTTCAGAAAATCGGGCATTGCTATTCCGGCTTCAGTGTATAAAGAAGATCTTCAAAGACTGGTTGTCCAGATACAATATTTCCAGCCACGCGAACTGATAATAGTGGGAGATATGTTTCACAGTCACGCGAATAAGGAACTCGAATTATTTTTAAAATGGCGCTCGGATCTTTCAGATATAAAAATAAAACTGATCAGGGGAAACCATGATGTTCTGGAAGAAGGATGGTATGAAAATGCAGGTATTCAACTGAGTCCCCTGACGCTTTCCATGCATCAGTTTCATTTTGTTCATGATATCACTGATCTTCCGGGGCGGAAAGAAAAAATTACAAAGGGTAAAGAGGTTTCTTATTGTTTCTCCGGACATATTCATCCCGGAATACGTATCCAGGGATCGGGAAGGCAATCACTTTGTTTTCCCTGTTTTTATTTTGGTAAAAAATATGCAGTACTTCCCGCGTTCAGCCGCTTTACCGGAGTCGCCATGATTTATCCTGAAGCCGAAGAAGAGGTTTTCGCAATTGTTGACCAGGAATTGATCCGTTTACAATAAAATTTTGAGAATAGTGTTTCGTTTTTCGGTCAACCGTCAACCGTCAACTGTCATCCGGAAATCAATTCATCTTCCTCTTAAGCGTCGTTACCTGATCCTGTAAATTACTAACGAGGCTCGCCAGCTGGTTCACATCCCATCGTTGTTCTGTGTTTGCTTTGCTTACAACCATTTCTGCTTTCCAGATCTCGAGGATATCTTCCGAGTTAACGGTATAGGGCTGGAAAACGGTATTATCGCTGATCAGCGTGAGTTTATTTTTCAGCTTGTTATTCTTCATTACTCTTTTGTAAACAATTCCTTCGTTTCTTGAGACAACGATATATGTAAGATTGCTTTTTACGTTTTCCAGGTTGTCAATTTTTTCAGCAACTATCACGGATCCGCTGGGAGTGGGAAGCATAGAATCGCCAACGATTTCAAAAGCCCTGTAATTCCCCGGGGCCAGCATAGGAAGTGTGAACGTATTCAGTTCATCCAGGAATTCAGGATCTCCGTAACCAGCCAGGTAACCTGCCGCAGCTTTAACGGGTACCAGCTGGATCGAATTTGGAAGAGCTGCCATTTTTTGAGCCCTTCTTTTAGCGAGATAATTGCTTCCTTTTGTATCCTGCATTTTCTTTCTTAGCAATTCATCCAGGGATAACCTGAACATATCACTTACCAGTTCAAGCACTTCCAGCCTGGGTTCTGCACGTTCTTCTTCATAGGCTCCGAGAAGGGACCTTTTAATTTTAAGTTTATTGGCAAATTCTTCCTGCGTCCATCCCCTTAGTTTCCGGAGATATTTGAGGTTTTGTGCTGCTATGGACATCGCTAATAGTTTTAGCGAAAATACTAAATTATTTAACAAATAGGTCAGATTGCATAAATTTTAATGGAATTCAACTAAAAGTTTTCCACACTCTCACACTCTCACACTCTCACACTTGTTTTAGTACCTTTGCAAACTGTCAATTTGACCCTTATATGGGGATAGCATCAAATTTGACTGGTTTATTCAATTATTACTCAATCCCTGTTAATATGAGTTTTATTTCGAAGTTATTTGGAGGCAATAAATCGGAAAAAGATATAAAAATCATCATGCCCAAGGTTGAACAAATCAACCATTTTGTATTGGAATATATATCATTCTCCAATGATGAATTGAGAGCAAAAACAGACGAGTTCAAATCAAGAATCAAAGAGCATCTCAGGGAAATAGATGAATCCATTTCGGGTCTCGGGAAGAAGGCTGAAGAACTTCCATTTAGTGATATTTCCGGAAAAGATGCGTTGTATATCGAAATAGATGAACTCAAGAAAAAACGTGATGACTTAATTGAGGAGGTGCTTGAAAGTATTCTGCCGGAAGCATTTGCAGTAGTAAAAGAAACCGCACGCAGGTTCAAAGAAAATACACAGATCATTACAACAGCTAATGATCGTGACAGGCAACTCAGTGTTATTAAGGATTATGTAAAAATAGATGGTGAAAAAGCTGTTTACAGTAATAGCTGGACAGCAGCCGGAGGAGCCATCACCTGGAATATGGTGCATTATGACGTGCAGCTGATCGGAGGTGCTGTTTTACATAGCGGGAAGATTGCTGAAATGGCAACGGGAGAAGGTAAGACCCTGGTTTCCACACTGCCTGCTTATCTCAATGCCCTGGCAGGTGAAGGAGTCCATATTGTTACGGTGAATGACTACCTGGCACGACGTGACTCTGAATGGAATGGCCCCATATTCGAATGGCTGGGAATTTCAGTTGATTGTATCGACAAACATGAACCAAATAGTGAAGCACGCCGCAAAGCATACCTGGCAGATATCACATATGGTACAAATAACGAATTTGGTTTTGACTACTTAAGGGACAATATGGTGCACACGCCCGATGAAATGGTCCAGCGCAAACATCATTTCGCAATGGTCGATGAAGTGGACAGTGTTTTGATCGATGATGCAAGAACCCCATTGATTATTTCCGGTCCCGTTGCTAAAGGTGATGATCAGCAATACCATTTATTAAAAAGCCGTGTGGAACGTTTGGTGGAAGCACAGAAAAAAGTTACCAATCAATTTCTGAATGAAGCCAAGAAGAAATTTGCGGAAAATAATGATGATCCGAAAGATGGCGGACTGGCCCTGATGCGTGCGCATCGTGGTCTTCCGAAAACTGGTGCCCTGATTAAGTTTTTGAGTGAACCGGGTATCCGTGTGAAATTGCAGAAATCAGAAAATTATTACCTGGCAGATCAGCAGAAAGAAATGCCTAAGGTGGATAGTGAGCTTTTTTTCAGCATAGATGAAAAAAATAATTCTGTCGACCTGACCGATAAAGGAATTCATACCATTACGCGCGAAGGAGAAGACCCTGAATTTTTTATCCTGCCCGATATCGGAATCAAACTCGCCGATATCGAAAAAAGTGATATGACTGCTGAGGAAAAATTCCAGCAGAAAGAAGCATTGTTGAATGAGTACGCAATTAAAGCAGACCGTATCCATACTGTTCAGCAATTGCTGAAGGCATTCACTTTATTTGATAAGGATGTGGAATATGTGGTGCTCGACGGGCAAGTCAAAATCGTAGATGAACAAACAGGACGTATTCTCGAAGGACGTCGTTACAGCGACGGATTGCATCAGGCCATTGAAGCGAAGGAAAATGTAAAGATCGAAGCTGCAACGCAAACCTATGCAACGGTAACCCTTCAGAATTATTTCCGTATGTACCACAAGCTTGCAGGTATGACAGGTACAGCTGAAACAGAAGCCGCCGAATTATGGGACATCTATAAACTGGATGTGGTTACCATTCCCACCAACGTTCAGGTCATCCGTAAAGATTCACAGGACCTGGTATATAAAACAAAAAGAGAAAAATACAGAGCCGTTATAGATGATATTGAAAGACTTCGTGCCGAAGGCCGGCCCTCATTGGTAGGTACGACTTCTGTGGAAGTGAGTGAACTGTTAAGTAAAATGCTTCACGTTAAAAAGATTCCGCATAATGTACTGAATGCAAAGCAACATGCCCGGGAAGCCCAGGTAGTTGCTGAAGCAGGTTTGACGGGCGCTGTGACCATTGCCACCAATATGGCCGGCCGGGGTACCGATATTAAACTCGGGCCGGGTGTGAAAGACGCAGGCGGACTCGCCATCATCGGTACAGAAAGACATGAGAGCAGGCGCGTTGACCGCCAGTTACGGGGTCGTGCAGGAAGACAGGGCGATCCAGGTACCACACAATTTTATTCAGCACTGGAAGATGATCTTATGAGAATGTTCGGCAGCGAACGGATCGCTTCCCTGATGGATAAAATGGGTTATAAAGAAGGTGAGGTGATCCAGCACAGCATGGTTACCAAGAGTATTGAACGAGCCCAGAAAAAAGTAGAAGAAAATAACTTCGGTATACGCAAAAGACTGCTCGAATATGACGACGTCATGAACAAGCAACGTAACGTAGTGTATAAAAAAAGGAATCATGCGCTGTTCGGCGACAGGCTTGCACTCGACCTGGACAATGCATTTTATTCTGTGGCCGAAGGAATGGTAAACAGTTATCGTGATGTGGAAGATTATGAGGGATTCAAAGTAGCCGTTATCCTGAATTTTGGTGTCAGTACCGCAATTACGGAAGAAGAATTTCTTAAGGATGATGTTGTACAGTTAGTTGAGAAATTATATAGCGAAGGGACACTGAATTACGAAAGAAAAATGTCAGAAGTCCAGAAAGATGCGATACCCGTTTTTAAAAATATTTTATTAAACCAGGGCCGGCATATAGAGAATGTGGTTGTTCCGTTTACCGACGGTAAAAAAGTAATGAACGTGCTGGCCAATCTGCAGAAAACTCTTGACACCCACGGACGTGAGCTGATGAATGCGGTGGAAAGACAAATTACGCTCTCTATTATTGATGATACCTGGAAAGAACACCTGAGGGCAATGGATGACCTAAAGCAAAGCGTGCAAACAGCATATCTGGAACAAAAAGATCCGCTGGTCATTTATAAAAT
>JABDDT010000061.1 GCA_013287475.1 Bacteroidota bacterium | reverse complement strand
GTCGATCATTTCACTGATCGCATTCTGATCCAGGTGATATGGATTTACGAAAGCATCAGCTATGGATGGATTCAAAGCAAATGCACCATTATTACGGTTCCACAGGTTTTTCATATTCAGGGTGAACGACCATTGAGAGTTCAGCAGATATTTCAGATAAATATTATCACCGAACCGGTGTTGTTTGTCGAAATGCGTATTGTTGTAATCGTTGGTATAAAAACCATTGGATCCTTCATACAATCCCGCTACACCCAGGAATAATTTTCCAGCAATCAATGGCGCAGTGAATTGAAAAGTATATCGCTGCATTCCATAATTGCCGGCACTGGCTTCCAGTGAAAAATGCAATTGATCGTCTGGTTTTTTCGTAATAATATTGATCACTCCACCCATCGCATTTCTTCCATAGAGCGTTCCCTGCGGACCTTTCAATACATCAATATGGTCCACATCAAACAGCTGGGGAATATAGGTATCCAGCGTAAACTGCGGAACGCCGTCAATATAAGTTACTACTGCGGGATCATAGGAAGTGGAAGTAATACCACGGATAGAAATTACATTTCGTCCGTCGCCGGGATTTGCTGAATATAAATTTGAAACAATGCCTTTCAGTTGGTCGCTTGCCCAAAGCCTGTAAGCATCCACATCCCTTGAAGAGAGTGCTGTAATACTTATCGGTACGTTTTGAATATTCGCTTCCTGTTTTTCGGCGGTAACCACTACGGCATCCAACTGTGTGGTTGATCGCGCGAGTTGTATCACCAGTTTATCGCCGCTAAGAGGAAGCTGGATTTGTTTTTCAACCTTTGCATAACCAACGGAAGAAATTTCAACCGGATAAATTCCTTTTGGCAGATCAGGGATGGTAAACTCACCTGCGCTGTTACTCAGCACATAAACATCTGTATTCAGCACATGGATCGTTGCCCCTGAAATGACCGCTCCATCCTCGTTCCTTATCTCCGCTAAATTTTTAATTTGGGCATTTGCGATTTGAGACACGAACAACATCACTAGTCCGATATATTGTTTCATTGTTTTTTTAATGGTTGACTGTAGGCAGTTGACAGTTGACAGAATTAAGACTCCTATACTCCTATACTCTTATACTCCTATACTTGCCTTAAGCTTTACGCCTTACGCTTTGCGCCTTTTTTGGCTTAAGTGACAAAATATACTCGACAATCTGATCCATATCATTTTTCGCAAGATCCGGATGTGCAGACATGGCAACATCTCCCCAAACACCACTTCCGCCTTTCATGATTTTCTGACCAAGGTATGCAGTCGCTTTTTTATCCGTTGCATATTTTTCTGCTACACGTTTAAATGACGGCCCGATGGAAACACCATCTTCCTTATGGCAACTCTTACAATCCATCACCTGCGTCAGTGCATATCCCGCTGCGAAGGGTCCACGCGCTGAAGCAGAAGTATCAACAGTTGCTGCAGCAGCGGCGGCTGCCGTGGCGATTGGATTATACTCAATGCGGGATAATCCCGCATCGGGATTTTTCTGAAACCATCCTGTTCCATATTCGAGCAAATACAATTTTCCGTCAGGCCCTGCTTCCATATCGATACAATTATGTAATACCATATGGGGCATGAAAGATTCCATCTGTTCGAAATCTCCATTGGGTTGTAGCGTCACGTCTTTAATCCAACCCCTGATCCAGTCGTAAATAAATAATTTCCCATTGAAATAATCCGGATAACGTGTTGCTGCAGGATAAAAATCCGTATAGTAAACAGGCCCTGCCATGGCATTGCGGCCGCCCGTACCCAGTTCAGGGAATTCCGGAGAAAGCGCATAAGGATACCATATAAAAGCTGGCTGCGCCGGTGGTAAAACAGTAAGACCGGTATTATTGGAAGAATGATTTTCAGGTTTCGCGGGATCTAAAGCAGGACCGGAAACGCCCATTACATAATTATACTCATGATATGCATAATTATTACCGACAAAAAATGGCCATCCGAAATATCCGGCTTTCCTCGCCTGGTTTACTTCATCATATCCCCTTGGACCGCGCGTAGCGAGACTATCATCGGGAGCATCAGGTCCCACTTCACCCCAATACAGATAACTGTTCTTCTGATCCACCGTGATGCGATAAGGATTTCTGTTTCCCATCACATAAATTTCCGCCCTGGTTTTATCAGTACCTGGAGCAAAAAGATTTCCTGCAGGAATTTCATAACTACCGTCCTTGTGCACACGAATACGCATGATTTTTCCACGCAGGTCATTGCTGTTGCCGGCAGATCTTTCTGCATCGTATTGTTTATGACCCGGTGCGCCATTCAATGGAGCGAAACCATGATTAACATATGTCTGACCCGGTTCATCAAAAGGAGTAGAATTATCACCTGCGGAAAAATATAAAAGACTATCAGGACCGAAAGCAATCGATCCTCCTGTATGACAACAGATATCACGCTGTGATTTCACTTCCAGGATAACTTTTTCTGAACTATTGAGGATAGAATCATTTTCAAATGTAAAGCGTGACAAACGATTCACGGAACTGTCGGCCGGACTATAATAAATATACACCCAGTGATTGTTTTTGAAATCGGGATCCTTTGATAATCCCAGCATTCCTTCTTCCACATTTACATCCTTTAGCCTGGAATGAAAATATACATTCAGAAATCCTGCCTGTTTCACTTTGCCTGTTTCCTGTTTATACAGCATGATCTCCCCCCGCCGTTGCAGGATCAGGATATCCAGGTTTGGAAGAATGGTCATTTCAGTCGGCTCATAAAATGTCCCTGTAACCATCATATGTTTTGTAAAATGATCTTCTGAAGGAGGATAAGGAGTTATCGCCTTCGTATAATCGAGGGGCCTATAGTGACCGATCGCATATTCAACAGCATTCAATACCATTTTTAAATGTGCATCGTCTCCCGCATTTTTTGCAGTCAGGCTGTCGTTATCGTATTCAACGCGACCGCCATCATATTCCTGGTGCATGAACGAAACGCCGGAATCTCCTGTTGAGCCGATCATACGGCCATACCAGCGCCAGTTATAGGTCTTCGCTGTCGGATGAATTCCTGCAAATCCTCCTCCGGCCTGAATGAACCGTTCCAGTGCTATTCTTTGATTGTTCACAATGTTTACACCTGAACGATTTAAAAACAATACTGCAGCATAGGCAGATAAGGAATCATCCGTGAAAAGATTTGTCGTATCCGTCGCATTAATTTCAAATCCGTTGATATCCCCCAGTTTTTGCAATGCCTGGATAGCTGATGTGACATCAGGTGAAGGCGTATGATTTGTATAAACCAAAACCCGCGGATTGCCGTTGCGCTTCTGACTGCAGGAGATAAGAATTAAAAAGGAAAAAGCAAAAAGTAAAAAATATATCTTTTTCATGTTAAAAAGTAAAAAGTAAAAAGCTCAACGCGTTACGCGTTACACGTTAAGCGTTAAGCGTTAAGCGTTAAGCGTTAACAGGCCGCAAACTTACATATTAAGAGTTAAGATCGGCGATTTATTACATAAATGTCCAATATACTTCATGATCGGGCGAACCAGTGTAAATGAAGGGTTAATTCAGTTCCGTTAAGGGTATTACCACTTTTTAAAAACAAAAAATACAGCGGCTATCAGGAATGCAAATCCCACCAGATGTCATTTTTGGAATATGGTTAATGGTATATGGTTGATGGTTAAATTATTTTACACCCTGAGAAGGGTTCCACGACCCCTGCACTTTCCTGATATATACGATTTGTCCTGTATGATAGGCATTGTGCATGCTGATATGTCCGATGATTTCATACCATGCTTCCAATTTTTTTTCATCTGCAGTTTCAATGGCATTTTCCCAGCTCGATAAAAGGCTGTCCGCCTTTTTAACTGTTGCCGGCCAGGAATCTTTATCGACCGGCGCAAAAGTTTCATTGTTATCCCCTGAATATTTCGGTGCAGGCTGATTCAGAAATTTTGACAGCTCCTGCTGGTTCCAGAAAATGATATGGGTGGTGAGCTCAGCAATGGAATGGTCAGCACCTTTCTCTTTCCAATTGGCCTGGTCGGGAGTCAGACCCGCAATGGCAATATTCAATGGAGCAAACCATTCTTCCTTATTATGGCTTGTTTTCAGCTGGGCTAAAAGTACTTTCTTTAAAGTCAATTTTTCTGTTGTTTGAGATTTTGAATTGCTGATAAAACCGAGTAGCAATATAAAACATAAGAAGGGTTTCATTTTAAATAATTTTTATAAAAGGTTTATTCAGTTGGCGAAAAAGGTTTTGTTCACTATATAAATAAAATCAAAGAGATATGCATGATAGTAATCCTTAGTTTTAAGTATTTAAATTTACGCTAAGTTGTAAATATTGAAACGATCAATTCCCTGATTTTATGATACCAAAAATAAAACGCTTTCTATCTGAACCATTCCTGCACTTTCTCCTGATTGGTCTGATGATTTTCGTTACATCGTCTTATATATTAAAGAGAAGGGAGGCACGCAAAATTATTATTGATAAAGCTGTGATAGCAAAGCTAACCCTGGCATGGGAAACTCAATTTGGAAAAACACCTGATAACAAAGAATTAAAGATCGCCCTGGATGATTATATTAAACAGGAGGTTTTGGTAAGGGAGGCACAACAATTGGGATTAAACCAGGATGACGAAATAATCAAAAGACGATTGCAGCAGAAAATGGCTTTCATTATCAAAGACAATATTATCGTTCCTGATCCGGATGAGACAACACTGGAATCCTATTATGAAAAAAATGCAAGCAAATTTACAGAATCTCCAAAAGTCTCTTTTTCACACATTTATTTCAGTGCTGATAATAGCAATAGTGAAAAAGCCAGACAAAGAGCGCTTGAAGTTTTGCACAGTCTGGAAGCAAAAACAGCTCCGCCAAGGGCACCGCAACTTGGAGATCATTTCATGCTTTTATTTGATTATAATAACGTTGATAAAACTGAGTTGACTGGATTGTTCGGCGATTCACCATTTACCGATTCCTTATTTACGGTTAAGGAAAATAAATGGTTCGGACCTTTTCTATCAGGTTATGGATGGCATTTGATGTATGTAAATAAGAGGCTGGGGAATATAACTCCGCCCTTAAGTAAAATAAAAGACAAAGTAATTGACTCGTATAAAAACGATAAATTAAATCAAATGGACGATGATGCCATGGTTAAACTGGTTGAAAAATACAACGTGGAATTAAAAGTTGATTGAATCGTGTAAAACAATGAACAAATTAAGAAAGGGATTCATTTTAATTGTTTTTCAATTATTGTTTCAATGGGCAGAAGCACATGAGATACGGCCGGCATACCTGGAGATCAGGGAATATCCAAATAGAGTTGAAATTTTCTGGAAACAACCTGCATCGGGAGAAACTGGCATTTATCTGACGCCTGTTTTAACTTCAGGATGGCTGACAGATTCCACCTCGGATAATTCATCTACCGGAGCAGCATTAATACGTCAGTGGAAAATTAAGACCAAAAAGACAATTGCAGGGCAGACTATTACCATTGATGGTTTGAAAAACACGATAACCGATGTACTGGTCAAAATTATATTTTCTGATGGAACTAGTGTCACGAGAATCATTCGACCTTCAGATCCCAGTTTTGTTATCAGCAAATCACAGCAGTCTGCATTGCCGGTATTGGACTATTTGAGGTTGGGAATTGAGCATATTCTATTTGGTATTGATCACCTGTTATTTGTACTCGCACTCATCTTAATTGTAAAGGGAAAAAGAAGGTTATTAAAAACCATTACTGCTTTCACTTTAGCACATAGCATTACGCTGGCAGCAGCCACTCTCGGATGGGTACATATCCCGTCTGCTCCTGTAGAAGCAGTCATTGCCCTGAGTATAATATTTCTTGCGGTGGAATTGGTTCATTATTACCAGGGGAAAAAGGTTTTCAGCCGTCAGTATCCCTGGGTAGTTGCCTTTATTTTTGGTCTTCTTCATGGCTTTGGTTTCGCCGGGGCTCTGGCAAATGTAGGATTGCCTCCAAATGATATTCCACTTACATTATTTCTGTTTAATGTTGGGGTAGAGACAGGTCAGATTATTTTCATTTTTGCCGTAATGCTGGTAATCTGGGTTTTGCGTAATGCATTAAAAAACATGCCTTCGTGGATGCGTTGGATCCCGCCTTATGCTATCGGTTGTATGGCTGCCTTTTGGTTTTTTCAAAGACTTACCATTATTTATTTCCCCTGAATTGATTATACGGTTTTGTAACGTTTAACCGTAAAATGTCAGGTGAAGCAATCCTGCATATCAATTAATTGTACCTTGGAATGCGAATCCCATCATTGAAAAATTATTTGTATGAAACCTTATCTGTTTTTTCTCATAGCTTCCTGCATTATTATTATATCCTGTAATAGCGGCAGCGGAAATAAGGAAGCGACTTCAGATTCTGCTAAGGGAACAGATTCCAATACTGTTGCTGCACTTCCTCCCAGGAACCCGGATAAGAATTGTTATTTCGGTAGTACGCATACACATTCTACCATGTCTTTCGACGCTTATAATTTCGGATGCAGAACAACGCCCGACCAAACTTATGATTTTGATGCCGGTGGAGAAATCGAATACCTGGGTGTAAAAATGCAACGCAAGCAGGGGCTTGATTTTACTTGTCTTACCGATCATTCGGAATATTTGGGAATTAACCAGTTATTAATAGATACTACAAACCCATTATCAAAAAGCCCCGTAGGTAAGTTGGTGAATTCGGGTAACAAGGATTCTGCTTTTAAAGCATATGAAACCATGGCATTATCCATGGTACATGAAAAACCTATCGATTACCTGGTGGATCCGAAGGTAATTGCCACTAACTGGAAATATGAAATTGATATTGCTAATAAACATTACAAACCGGGAAAATATACTACCATTCCTTCATACGAATGGACCTCTGCACCGGGCTTCGCAAATATGCACAGGAACGTTTTCTTTCGGGGTGATAAATTACCGGACGTAATTTTTTCAGTATTGAATTCCAACAAGCCGGAAGACCTCTGGACCTGGATGGAAGCACAACGTAAAACAGGCATCGATGTTTTTGCCATCAGCCATAATGGCAACATAAGTAACGGATTGATGTACCCTTTAAAAGATACCTATGGAAACCCACTGGATATTGCTTATGCAGAACGCAGGATGGTGAATGAACCACTTACTGAATTAATGCAGACGAAGGGAACTTCAGAAACACATCCTACTCTTTCACCAAATGATGAGTTTGCCGACTATGAACTTTTTGTAAACTTACTCTACCCCGCTAAAGTTGTTCCTTCCAAAATTAGCGGAGGTTATGTAAGAGAAGCATACGGCCACGGTTTGGAATTATTGAAATCAAAGGGAGGCAATCCTTATAAAATGGGTGTTGTTGGGGGAACAGACATGCATAGTGGCATGAACGCAACGGAAGAATATAATTTTAACGGCAGCCATGCAGAAGGTGACAACACGGCCAAAAAAAGATTGTATGCTCCTTTAGGAATTGGAACTGATGTCATAAAAGAATCCGCAGCAGCATTAACAGGTGTGTGGGCAGAAGAGAACACAAGAGATGCCATATTCGATGCGATGAAACGTAAGGAAGTATTTTGTACCTCCGGACAGTTAATGAAAATAAGGATATTTGGCGGCTGGAATTTTGATCAGAATACAATAAAAGCAGATGACTGGGTAAAAACCGCTTATGCAAATGGCGTACCGATGGGTGGCGATTTACCGATTATGAGTGGTAGCGCAAAAGCTCCAACATTTATCGTACAGGCTGTAAAAGACCCCAATAGTGGTAACCTCGATCGTATTCAGATTATTAAAGTTTCTCTTAAAAATAGTAAACATTTTGAAAAAATATACAATGCTGTCTGGTCTGGTGACAGGAAGATAAATCCAGCTACCGGTAAATTACCTCCTGTAGGAAATACTGTGGATGTCAAAAATGCAAGTTATACGAATACTATTGGCAGTGCAGAATTATCTGGCTTCTGGACAGATCCTGATTTCGATCCAAAAGTACCTTCCTGCTATTATATCAGGGTGTTGGAAATTCCGGTTCCAAGATGGTCAACTTATGACGCTAAAGCTTTGGGCGTTGATGTGCCTAAAGGCAATCCAACTTCCATACAGGAACGTGCATGGTCTTCCCCTATCTGGTACACTCCTAAGAAAAGTTAGTCCGGGAATATTATAATTTATAATACAACTGCTGAATGAGCTGATGATTCATTCAGCAGTCTTTTTGAGTGAAAAATGCATACGGTTTATTTGATTTTTTCAATCCAAAAACTGCGATAAGCCGTATATGCTATAAGTTCTGCATAATTATCAAAACCCTTTGAAGATTTATTCAACAACATTTTTCTGTAATCGTCCGGTTGATTTAAAGAAGATTCAGTTCAGAATTTATGAGAAAATGGCTGATTTTTTTGACTTTACTGGTAAGCCGGGACAGTTTCGGTCAATCGCAGGCTATTTCAGGCAATATTATTGATAGTGGCACCAACCTGCCGATAGAAGGGGTAAGTGTAAGTTTATTACCGGGGAAATTAGTTTCTGCTACCAATGCAGCAGGGATATTTTCTTTCAGGTCCGCAGAAAATATGGAAGGCTTTCTCATTACTGCTATAGGATACACACCGGTAACCATTTCATTAAAAGATTTTCATCAGAAAAGAAATATCGTTATTCTGGTGCCCGTAGCAATTGAATTGACCAGTGTAACAGTTTCACCCCAACCGGGTGAACAATTCCAGGCCTCCGGTAAAATTGATATCGCCCTACGTGGTATCAACAATTCACAGGAAGTACTTCGTCTTGTGCCCGGTTTATTTATCGGGCAGCACCAGGGTGGTGGAAAAGCTGAACAGATATTTCTTCGCGGATTTGATTGTGATCATGGAACTGATATTAGTATCAATGCAGACGGCATGCCCGTCAACCTGGTATCTCACGCGCACGGGCAGGGTTATGCGGATACCCATTTTATTATTCCTGAAACCATCGGAACTGTGAATTTCAAAAAGGGTCCTTATTATGCCGAAAAAGGAGATTTCTGTACGACCGGCTATGTGGACTACCATACTTTAGATGCTCTGCCTGAAAATATGGTAAAGATGGAAGGTGGCATGTTCCATACTTTTAGGTTCTTAGGGATGTTCAATCTTTTAGATGAAAAATCAAAGGCCAATCAACAATCCTGGTATGTCGCTACTGAATACCGGTATACGGACAGTTATTTCGACAACCCACAGCATTTTAACCGCTTTAATATTTTCACGAAATACAATGGTAAGATTTCCAATAATACCTGGATTAATTTTTCCGCCTCAGCCTTATACAGTAAATGGAATGCATCCGGACAGATTCCTGAACGGGCTGTATCGGAAGGCATCATTGGCTTTTATGGATCTCTGGATCCCAATGAAGGAGGTGTTACTACAAGAACTAACGCGAATGTTCAAACGCTTACTTCCCTTCGAAACGGCGACATCATTAAGAATCAGCTCTATTATTCATATTACACTTTTGATCTTCATTCCAATTTTACATTTTACCTGGCAGACACTGTAAACGGTGATGAAATCAGACAAAAAGAAGCCAGGAATTTATTCGGTTATAAAGGAAGATATGAACACACGGGTTATATAGGTTCGGCCAAATTAAGTACTGAAGTGGGCATTCAATTCCGGGGCGATGCAACGAATAATTCAGAACTCTCCCATACAAAGGATCGTTATACCCTATTACAAAGATTTAAATTGGGAAATATCACCGAGATGGACGCCAGTGCATTCATGAATGAAACAATTCGTTTCAATGATCATTTTAGTGTAAATACAGGATTACGTTTTGACCAGTTTTATTATACTTATAATAATAATCTGGCTGCTGATTCTTTATTTTCGGGAACCGGAGTTTACAAGGTGAATGATCATAGTCTCAATCCCAAATTGAGTTTATTCTATCATCAAAATGAAAGCCTGGAATTTTATCTGAACCTGGGAAAAGGATTTCATTCCAATGATGCTCGCGCCGTTGTTGCTGAGAAAGGTGCTATGTCACTTCCGGGAGCATATGGGGCTGACCTTGGGACTGTTTTCAAACCTTTCAATAATCTGATCATCAATGCTGCATTATGGTATATTTTGCTTGATCAGGAATTTGTATATGGAGGAGATGGCGGTACGGTGGACTTCAGCGGCAAGACCCGTCGTGTTGGTTTTGATTTTTCCGCCAGGTACCAGCCAGTACAATATTTATTTTTTGACCTGGATCTCAATTATGCGTATGGTCGTGCGATTGATAATGCAAAAGGACAGGATTTTATACCGCTTGCACCTGTGTGGACAAACACCGGCGGCATAACCTATAGCCGGATGGAAGGCTTCAATGGAAGCCTGCGTTACCGTTATATGGCAGATCGTCCTGCGAATAGTGAAAACAGTCTTACGGCCGTTGGGTATTTTGTTACAGACTTCGTGCTGAATTATACAAAGAAAAACTATGAAATAGGTTTTACAATCGATAATGTGCTGAATACAAAATGGAAGGAAACGCAATTCGATACCATCACAAGATTAAAAGGGGAGCCGGCTCCTGTTGATGAGATTTGTTTTACACCGGGGACTCCGTTTGCTGGGAGATTAAGTTTTACCTTGTTTTTTCGTTGACCGTTGGCGGTTGGCGGTTGGCGGTTGGCGGTTGACGGTTAACGGTTGACGGTTGACGGTTTTCACTCTTATACTCTTATACTCTTATACTCTTATACTCTTATACTCTTATACTCTTATACTTGCCTCAGCAATTGATCTTCCTGCAATAAACCCGCTCGTCCATGCATGCTGAAAATTAAAACCTCCAGTAATACCGTCCACGTCAAGTAATTCGCCCGCGAAGTATAAGCCGGGGCGGAGACGGCTTTCCATGGTATGGTGATTAATTTCAGAAAGACGAATACCTCCGGCCGTTACAAATTCTTCTTTGAAAGTTGTTTTACCATCTACGCCGAACGGCATATTGGAAAGTTGTTGAATCAATTTATTCTGAAGTGTGGAAGGCAGATCGGCCCAGTGTATATCTTTGAGGCCGGATTGTTCCAGCAGCCACTCCCAAAGTCTTTGCGGCAGGTCCCAGGGATTTTTCTGTCTGATTTTTTTCCCTCCCACAGAATCACGGATCATTCGCACATCATCCCGAACTGACTGTTCAGTCATATTACCCAGCCAGTTCACGCGTATTTCAAAATGATATTCTTTTTCTTTCAGCACCCTCGCTCCCCAGGCAGACAGTTTCAAAATAGCAGGCCCGCTCATTCCCCAATGTGTGATCAATAAGGGTCCTCTCTCCCTGAGAGATTCGCCGCTTATTTTTACCTGGGCATCGGGAACTGAAATGCCCATGAGTGAAGTGACATCATTACCAGGCATATTAAAAGTAAACAGAGAGGGAACCGGTTCTTCGATGCTATGGCCGCTGGAAAGGATCCAGTCAAACATGTTCGGTTTCGGATATCCTCCCGACGCAAGGCAAATAAAATCAGTCTGCAGTTTTAATTCATTATTAAAATGTATAATGAAGGAATGAGGACTGCGATTGTATTCAATATTTTTAATCTCATGATGGAGCCGGATTTCAACTGAATATTTATTTGCTTCCTGCAGGAGACATTCTATAATGGATTGTGAGGAATTGCTTACAGGAAAGATTCGCCCATCGGCTTCAGTTTTCAAAGGCACTCCCCTTTCTTCAAACCATTGCATGGTATCGCTGGTAAAAAACTGGTGAAATGTTTTTTTCACGAAGCTGGAGCCCCTGGGGTATTTTTTAACTATATCCGGAATAGAGAAACAGGCATGGGTAACATTACAGCGACCTCCTCCGCTTACTTTAACTTTCGATAAGAGTTTCCCGGTTTTTTCTACCAGGATCACTTTTAATCCTGCATTTAATCTTGCTGCAGTTACGGCACAGAAAAATCCGGCTGCTCCACCTCCGGCAACTACCAGTATTTTTTGCATCAGATCATTTTATCCCCGTGAAGATGGTGATTTTTATATAAATGAAGAATCCCTCCGGGAACGGAGGGATTCTGGATCTAAACCAAAAGACTAGTGCTAAAAATTTTTATCAGAGATTAGTTCTTTTATTTTTGGGAACTGCATATCTGTGCCAGCCATTTGAACCTTCTGTACTCAGAACAATGGTTTCATCGGCATTCTTAAGCTGGATATAATAATATACACCATCATCATTGGTTACCTGGAACAGTTCGGATACCCAGTAGTTAGCATAGTGTTTCTTGATATCCTTCTGTAGATGAACCGGCAGGCTGCTGGTAAGAATATTATGTACCAGGCCGATCAGGTTTCCCTGGAAATCATAGTAAGCATACATAATATCTCTGTCAAGCTGAAACGTTGCCATGATATAACTGCTGGTTACATCCCATTTAACATCGGATGCCTGGTTAAAATCATTTTTAAATGATGCAAATACACGTTCGTTGATTTTGGTTGTAGTTTTTGCAAATGAAGTGCCGGTAAGCGCCAGCAGGATTGCGATGGATAGAATGATCTTTTTCATGATTAATGTTTTATATGTTTTCGATTAGTTTCTGAATATAAGACGCAGGTTCTTCGATCATGTTGCAGCTGCTTCAAAAAAAACATAAAGAAAAAATCTGTGTCGCTCATACTCTGTAAAGGAATGGCGTGCCAAAACATTAAACCGCTGAAAATCAATCAGGGCAATGGATTGCTGTAAAACGGACTGTCCGTATCCGTACAGTTCTGGTATATTATCAAACAGAAGGAAAAGTTAAAACAAGTATGGGAGTATGGGAGTATGGGAGTAAAAAATAAAATCTGATTTTAAAAAAGCTGGATAAAGGCAAGACCGGCACCATGATTTTCCATAACGGGGACGATCATCTTTTTACCGCAGGATTTCGGGAAGAAAGTTCTTTTTAATATAGGATATATCCAGTAAGCTAACTCAGTTGAAGCGATGCCGAAACCCGCACCTGCGATAACGTCATGTAACCAATGTGCATTGTTATAAATTCGCAAATACCCGACGGTTCCCGCCACCAGGTAACCTCCTATTCCATACCAGACAGATGCATTCTTATATTCTTCAAAAAGAAACGTAGCAGACAGGAATGCTTCGGCTGTGTGACCGGAAGGAAAGGACTGGTAATCGTTGCCATTCGGACGTAATTCATGACTAATATTTTTTATAGGATACACAAAACCTCCCATAATGACATTGGAGATCAGGTAGATCATACTCATGTCAATATAATTGTGTTCACCTTTTATTCCGGCAAGATTTAACGCATACACAGCAACAGCCGGTGCAAACTGTAAGTAATTATCAATGGTTGTTGTATTATGAGGATGATCAACCCACACATATTGCTGTACTGACTTGCTTATATTAAATAAAGCATCAGATTTCGTAGCTATATAACCATATGTAATTAAGGCTGCGGGACCGATAAATTTTTTTACATTAAATTTCTGATAACATCCCGGTGGGTAGACAGCTGTTGAATCTTTGTATGCATAAGGCTGAATGGTTTGTGCATGCAGAATAAAAACAGCAGGAAGTTGTATCACAGAAAGAATAAACTTATGAAAAAACAAATTCCTGGTCGGTCTACCCATATATTTCAACGCTGTAATAAATAATACCTAAAAATATGTTTTAATTATCCAGCAATAATTCCACGGCCAATGATTAACAAATAAAAAGCAGTGGATTAAGATATTTTACAGATCCTTCCGAAAAATTTTACTGAATCATTTATCTTTGCACCAAATAATGTTCTATGTCGCTTATCCCAAATAAGAAAAACAAAAAAGATAACCGCCCGGGCGGAGGTGGAATCGGAAATACCAAACCGAATCAACAAAACCAGAAAGGGAAGCTTAATACGAAGGGATTATCCCGCAATACCAAATTGACCGGCGGATCGCAGAGAGGGTCTTGATGGTTGACGATTGACGGTTGACAGTTGACAGTTGACGGTTGACTGTTTCTCACTACCATACTCGCACACTTGCTTTCAGCCTTAGGCGTTAAGCGTTAAGCGTTAAGCGTTCGGCTTAGGATCCCATCCCTTTTCATATTCTCTCTGCCAGAGCTTCATGGCGTTTGGATCATGAAGAATATGCCCGTTTTTTTCATCACAATCCAGCGAAGTGCCTATTCTTTGTGAAATGTTGGCGAGGTGACAAAGCAATACACTTTTCTGTGCTTCGTTAACCGGAGAATTCAGTTTTGCTTCACCACGAATGCTGTTGACGAAATTTTCGAAATGATAGAAATCGAGATTGCCCGTTGCACTTACCGGATTGGCAGGATCAGCAGCCATTTCTCCTTTCACTTCTTTAACAAGTTTATTCCCCGCATCAAAAATCTTATAATCACCGGCACCCAGATTGACCAGGGTTCCTTTCTCCCCATAAATTGTGAATCCCCTTCCGGCTCCTTCAACAGGAAATTTATTACAACTTCTTCCTTCCCAGGTAATAACTTTCTTTGTACCGAATTCGAATGAGGCGATTTGCGTATCCGGTGTCTGCCAGTCATCATGATATGCATATCGTCCGCCTGACGAAGTAACTTTCGTCGGATAATCCACTCCCAGGAACCAGCGGCAGCAATCAATTTCATGGGTTCCGTTATTACACGCTTCACCGGTTCCCCAATGCCAGAACCAATGCCAGTTATAATGAATGAGATTATCCTTGTATTCTCTCCGCGGTGCAGGTCCCTGCCATAGTTCATAGTTGAGGGTTGCCGGAACAGGAATAACTTTTCCGATACCGATAGGTTTACGATCGTTGACATACCATGCTTTGGCCATATAAGGATCACCAATGATCCCTTCACGAACCTGCTTAACGGCTTCTATCAATGTAGGGAATGACCTTCGCTGGTTTCCCATCTGGATTAGTTTTCCATAGCGGTTCATTGCCAGAACGAGCATCTCACCCTCAGCAGGATTTTGTCCGCAGGGTTTTTCAACATACACATTCTTACCATGAGAAACTCCCAGGATGGCGGCCGGAGTATGCCAGTGATCCGGTGTTGCTATCACCAATCCGTCAAAATCATTTTTCTGAACGAGTTCCCGGATATCCCTTACAAGAATGGGTTTACGCGGAGCACTTTTCAATGCATCAAATCCATGCTGAATAGCGCCATCTTCTACATCGCAGATATAGGCTATTTCAACATTGGGAAGCTGGGCATAAGACTTTGCCAGGTAAGAACCCCGGCTATTCAGGCCCATTACTGCCAGAATCACTTTATTGGAAGGAGCATTCTTACCAAATACAGGAAAATTTAAAATCTGAATACCTGCTGCGGCGATAGAACCTGTTTTTATAAAATCTCTCCTTTTCATACATTATTATTATTCAAGTACGCGAATTTTGATACTTCGAAAGCTGACCTCGTTTCCATGATCCTGAAGCAGGATATGTCCTTCCGGCGCCTCTCCGAAATTCGGCCAGACCTTATACTTACTAACGGCTACGAGTGCCCGAAAAGCAGGCGACCCCCTTTCATATTCCAGTACTTTGATCCCATTCAGGTAATGCTCCACATGGTTGTTAGGATAAACTATAATTCTTCCAGTATTCCATTTCCCGACGGGATGTATAAATCGTGCCTGTTTAGCGGCAGGAATGAGATCGTATAATGAAGCCATTGTGCGGTCACCATCTCTTCCGAGTTTGGCATCCGGGTGGAGGCTGTCGTCCAGTATCTGGTACTCCAGGCCGATAGCAGATCCTTCATTTTTTTCTTTCAGTGTTACGAAATATTTTACCCCGCTATTGGCTCCTGCCGTTATTCTGAAATCAAAGGACAGATCAAAAGCTTTATACTGATCAAGGGTTACGATATCGCCTCCGTTGGCAGCTTCATGCCCTTCCGAAGAAAGCACCGTAATATTTCCGTCATTTATTTCCCAGCCTTTACTTGGAAAACTGTCTTTGTATGCACCCCGCCAGCCTTTGGAACTTTCCCCGTTAAATAAAAGTTTCCATCCGCTCTTCATTTCAAAATCCGTGAGCATATTCGGAATTTCATTCTTAACATAAAATCCCTTTGGCAAATCATCAAACTTTGAGAGGGACTTGATTCGGATATTCCTGAAAAAAACCCTGTATGGTTCGAGTGATGGTTTTGAAACGGCATGCACCTGCAGTGCAATGAATCCCTGGTAGTCGATCATATCTACCAGGCAGGCAGCCGGGACACCGTTGATCCATGTCCTGCTTTCATTTCCGATGCATTCAATTCTGACTTTATTGAATTCTTTTAATCTATAATAGCCCTGCGCCTTGGGATTCTGGGACAGCGGATATAACCAGTCACGTCTTCCTTCATCGTAAATACCGCCAGACCAGCGGCGGGAAGAGGGATCAATTTCATATTGATACCCGTATACTTTCCCCTTACCTCCGTTTCCAGCGGGATCAAAATGACTCCTGAATTGTATGCCGGAATTGAAAGCGGTATCAGAACAATAGACTTCCATTTCCAATACAAAATCTCCATATTCAGTTTCTGTTGCAAGAAAACTATTGGGAGAATTCGGAACTGCAGTGCCCATGATTGCACCGCGGAAAACTTCAAAGGTAGCTTTCCCTGTCAGCTGTTTCCAGCCGGTTAAAGTGGTTCCGTCGAACAGGTTTGTCCAGTTTTTCTGTCCAAAAACTGTTGTGAAGCAAATAAAAATGATAAAGGATACTGAGAGCAGGAACTTTTTCATATTTCAGCAAATTGATTGAATCAAAAACAGGACTAAGTTAAACATTGAAGATGATTTTCATAGGAGTATTTGCAATTTCCAGGGGACTGGTTTTGGTAATTTTCCATTATATTGAAACATGGTTGAAGAATCTCTGCTTTATGTGATAGCGCTTTTATTTGCGGTCATGCTCCTGGTGATTCTGGGACAAAAATTACGTATTGCTTATCCGGTATTCCTGGTAATCGGCGGCTTATTGATCAGCCTGGTACCCGGCGCTCCCCTGACCGGAATTAGTCCGGATCTTATTTTTCTTATCTTTCTTCCACCCCTGCTCTATGAAGCTGCCTGGTTTACTTCCTGGCCTAATTTCTGGAAAATGCGCTGGCCAATTGCGTTGCATGGATTTGGGCTGGTTATCGTTACTTCTGTAATTGTGGCATATGTTTCTGAAAAACTTATCCCCAGATTTACATTATCTATCGGCCTGCTGCTGGGAGGAATCATATCGCCGCCGGATGCTGTATCGGCGAGTTCGGTATTGAAATTTTTCAAGATCCCAAAAAAAGTAAAGACGGTACTGGAAGGTGAAAGTCTCGTGAATGATGCTGCGAGCTTAACTGTATTCCGCTTTGCACTGGCTGCGGTTATTTCCGGAACCTTCGTGTTTCATAAATTTGCAGATTCATTTTTAATAGTTACCCTGCTTGGAATTGCAGTCGGCCTTTTCATAGCACAAATTATTTATTTCGTACATAAATTATTTGTCACTACATCCAGTATTGCGACAGCCCTTACGCTTATTACACCCTACGTAATGTATCTCACGGCGGAACACTTTCATGTATCGGGTGTACTTGCCGTTGTGAGTGGCGGATTATTCCTTTCCTACAGGTCGAAAGACATTCTGAATTATAAAGCAAGGGTGCAGGCAATTGGTGTATGGACCACGCTGACATTTATTTTAAACGGATTGATATTTATCCTGATCGGACTTCAATTACCATTGGTTGTAAACAGTCTGAAATATTATTCACTTGAAGAAGCCTTCCGTTACAGTTTATTTATTACGGGTCTTATCATCCTTATCCGCATCGTTTGGATGTATGCGGCCACATACCTGCCTTATATCGCAAATAAAAATCTTAGTAATAGTATTTTGAAACCCAATGCACGTGAAATCTTCCTGGTTGGATGGGCGGGCATGCGGGGCGTTGTTTCTCTGGCATCAGCGCTTGCCATTCCTGTAACGCTGGCAGACGGTAAAGAATTTCCGGAAAGGGATCTCGTTTTATTTATCAGTTTTATGGTAATACTGGTGACACTGGTGTTGCAGGGATTAACACTTCCCTGGGTAATCAAAAAATTGAATCTGAAAGAGGACAGGCTTGAAATTCCTGCAGACATTCAAACGCAGCAAATTCATCTGAGGCTGATGAAACTATCTATTGCACATATTGAAGAAAAATATCAGGCATTAATTCAATCGAACACGCTGGTAAAAAATTATAAAAAAAACCTTGAAGAGGATATGGATTTTACGATGGCTAATATAGAGTGCTTAAAGAATGATGAGAATGAAAGGCACCAGGTGGAAGAATTCAATCAGGTCCGGCTTGATCTGGGTGAATATCTTACCAGACAGCTGACAATCCTAAGACTACAGAAAGTTTTTGATGAAGACATTATACGAAGGGAAGAAGACAGAATTGACCTGGAACAGAACAAAATAGGGTGAAAAATACAAATACAGGTTCAAATCCCAGCGGAATCAGCTAATAAATCAGCTTTTCTCCACATATCAACATTCCCTTACAAATAATTTGTGCGAAGCTCATTTTCCACTATTTTTGCACGCTCAAAACAAGGGGGTAGATCCCGGTTTTGTACCTGGCAGGTTCATTGAAAAATAACCGGCAAGATTCCGTAGCTCAGTTGGTAGAGCATTACACTTTTAATGTAGGGGTCCTGGGTTCGAGTCCCAGCGGGATCACTTTTAGGAAAAACAAATTACACCAAAATCGTTTATAATTTAAGGAATTTAAACACAAATGGTGCACCGGATTTTCTTCTCAGAACGCCAATATATATGCCCGTCTCCACGCTTCTGACATCAATACTCACGCTCGTTTGATTCTGTATCTGCTGAGTCATCAGCAGTCTGCCGCCATCGCTGTTAAACATTTCAAAACTCTGCCATTGATCGTTAAGATTCAGGCTGTCAATAAAGAGCGTCGTCGAAACCGGATTCGGGAAATATTTTATCGCCAAACCTGAATCAGCCAGCGGGGTATTCTGAATGAAAAAAACCAGTGTGTTGCTTGTATCCGACAACGGTCCGGTGCAGGGACTGTTACTGCTGAAAACGCACCTGACTTCATCGGCCGTATTTTTTGGTATATAAATGAGTGCGTTTGTTGTGCCCCCGTTCAGGTTTTGCCAATCGTTTGAGGACGTGCTATCCTGCCATTGATAAGTAATCGCGCCTGCGCTGTTCGTTGCACTTGCTGTCAGGTTCGAAGCCTGTCCTGCATTGAGGTCAGTAACTCCTGCGATGCTACCGGAGATAGTTGACTTTGATATAACGACCATCTTTTTGCTATTGCTCACGGCGATTGTATCGGTCGCACAAAGATTAAGCGTTGAAATATTCACCGAAATAATATCTCCGTCTGCGAGACTGCTGTCTAAATAAAACGGGATATTGATGCCGACTGACGCACTATTTTTCTGCCATTGATATATGACGACTGCTCCCGTGTCTGATGCGCTCGCGGTGAAAAGGACAGGGGTTCCTGCGCAGATAGTATCAGCCGAAGAATTCATCATAACGGTGGGTGTATGCGAAGGATTTACCGTCATCGTGATCGTATTACTCACGCTCGGAATCATGCATCCTGTTGTACTAAGAAAAATCAGCGTCACCTGATCGCCATTCTGCATTGTCGCAGAAGAAAAACTATCCAGATTTTCACCGACATATAAACCGTTCACCTGCCATTCGTAAGTCGGCGTGAGGGTGCCGGTCACCGGTAGCGCTTTAAAAAGCACATTGGTTCCGTCACAGATCACCGTATCTGAAGCCTGGATGGTGACAGAAGGTTTTGTTCCCGTAAGATGAATCGTTACCGTATTACTCGTGTCGGTTTGATAAACAAAACACGCATTATTGCCGGATAAAATGGCACGCACCTGATTGCCTTCGGTGAGCAAATTAGCAGTAAAGCCGGTACTATCGGGACCCGTCGCGTTACCGTTCAGTTCCCATGTAATGGACGGACTGCTGCCGGGATTGGAAACGACTGCCGAAAATGTCACCGGGCTCCCGTAACAAATATTTGAATCGGAAGCGCTGATTGTGATTGTCGGTGGAACCGTACCGTTTACTTTCATCACAAACGTACTACTATACTGAGAGTCCACGATGCAGCGGAACAGAAAGCCGTTCCAGCCGTAGGGAATATTGCTGAAGTACAAATTCGGCGCCTGGGTTCCGAAGAAATTAATGTTATCAC
>JABDDT010000060.1 GCA_013287475.1 Bacteroidota bacterium | reverse complement strand
CTGATTCCAGTTAACACCCACTACAGGATAATTACCGAATGCAGGATGAGAGAAATATCGCTTGGTCATTGGTTCATTGTAAGAATAAGAAAAATCACGTACCCAAACCAGTGTATCAGGATAGATCGGGATTTCTTTCTTTATAATAAACTCTGAACGAGATTTACCTTCATTGATTTTTTGAGCAGCACGCTTTAAATCGAATGTTTCGGAATGGTAAATCATTTTGCGGGGATCCAGTTCTTTTTTACCGAAAATCCGATTTTCAGGAGTCAGAATTAACTGATCAATCTTTTCAGTTGTCGCTTTATCACCCCATTTTATTGTCTGTGCTTTTTTCCAGTCGATCGTGAATTTACCATCTACTTCTTTACCATATTGCATCAGGGTAGCAGCAATTGAATCACGCACCCATGTTACGAACTGGCGGTATTCATTATTGGTAATTTCAGTTGCATCCATCCAGAAACCCTGTATGGATACTTGTTTATTACGAGCTGTATAGGCGTAATTGATGTCTTCATCACTGGGACCCATGTGAAAGGTTCCAGGTGGTATATAAACCATGCCTGGTGGCTTACTGAGATTGTACCTGCTGGCAGGTGCAACACCGTGCAATTGACCATCATCTGGAAGTCCTTTGCCGGATTTGCCGGATTTACAACCTGTTACGGCGAGGGCCGCGGCAACGGTAATCAGAATGGACAGGTTTTTCATTTTCATTTTTATTAAAGGGTATTGGACAAAAATAATCTTTTGGGAATATCTCCTAAGAATATCTTCCATCGCAAGTATAAAATTTATTTTTTACAAGTCAAAGTTTTGCCAATAGTTTAATTAACGGCGGAAAGGTCCGCCTTATTGTAATTTCTGCCCGTTTTGGCGGGTTTTTTAAGACTTTTTTATGAGGCTGAATAACTCAGCGACTTCTGTTACAGGCTGTTGACAGGAATAATCTCTACAAAGATAAAATTGCGACATTCCCATAACTGGTTTATTTCTCAAAAGGGGAAGGTCGGAACGGGTAACGGAGGATTGTTGAAAAACGCGATTGGGTATTCCCAACTTCAGAAATTCAAGATGTTTTTCTTCTGAAGGTGAACCTGCCAGCACGATTTCATAGTATTGATACGTTAACCCATTTAAGAGAGTTGCCCAAACCCCAAAAGATCCGGGGTACCGCAAAATCAAATCTTTTAAACCTGTGACATTCCTCTCTGACCTTAGTTTCCATTCTTTAATATCAAATACAATACCCAGATAGAATAAATTTGAAGACATAACAGAATTTCCGGAAGGAATAGCCCCATCATATACCTCCCTCTTCCTGACAATTACATCATCCTGCCTGTTATCCGTATAATAAAAATATCCTGTCTCCTCTTCACTGAAATGCTCTATAACCCAGTCTGAAAGCTCTTTTGCACGAGTCAGGTATGAAGCTTCGCCTGTGATTTCCTGTAACTGAATATATGATTCTATGAGAAAAGCATAATCGTCGAGAAAGGCCGGAATTGTCGCCTTACCCCCACTCCCATACTTCTCTTTATAGCTGTGGTAAAAATGGAACAGGTCTTCCCCTTTCATGTTCTTTTCCAGGAAAGACATACCATTCATAGCCATTTGGCGATATTTATCATCACCTGTTGCGGAAAAAGCCTTACAAAATGCCGTTATCATCAGGGCATTCCAACCCGAAAGGATTTTATCATCCAGCAGGGGACGCGGACGCTGATTTCGAACTGCCAATAATTTTTTCTTCCATATCCGCTCTTTTTCTTCAGAAACAAGGTTCTTGGGATTCCTAATCCTTAAAATATTTTTGCCTTCCCAGTTTCCTCTCTCAGTTACATCATAAAAAGCAGAAAAATCTTCAGATTCTTCCCCCAAAATCTTAGATATTTCATTTTTCCCCCATATATAGAATTTTCCCTCTTCCCCCTCAGAATCTGCATCCAGGGCAGCATAAAATCCTCCATTTTGGGACATCAGTTCATTTTGGATAAAATCCAAGGTTTCCACGATTACTTTCTTGTATTGAAGATGCCCGGTTAATTGGAAAGCCTCACTCAGGGTTATTATGAGGAGTGCGTTATCATACAGCATTTTTTCGAAATGCGGGGCAAGCCATTGCGAATCAGTAGAATATCTGGCAAAGCCTCCTCCAACCTGATCATAAATACCTCCATAGATCATTTTATCCAGGGAAAGGCAGGCCTGATCAAGTGCTCCCTGGGTTCCGGTATAAAAATAGTATTGTAGCAAAAATCGTATAGAAAAGGTCTGAGGAAATTTAGGAGCCTGACCAAAACCACCATCTACCTGATCAGCAGTTTTCATTAATTGCTCATAAATCGTTTGAATATCCTGTTTCAGAAAATGTCGTGGAATATCAGGACTTCCAACCCCAAAACCAGTATTTGCAATATGATTAGTAAGGTTATTCGCCTGCTCTTCTATTGCAGTTCTTTTTTCATGAAAAGCGGTTGAAATGCTTTGCAATACAGATTTCCAGGATGGCCGGTTATGCATATTGACCGGAGGGAAATATGTACCTCCGTAAAATGGTTTTCCTTCCGGTGTAAGAAAAACATTTAGAGGCCATCCTCCGTTGCCGGCAATGGCCTGAACCGCATCCATGTAAATATGATCCAGATCGGGCCTTTCTTCCCTGTCGATTTTAATATTTACAAAGAGCCGGTTCATGATCGCTGCCGTTTCAGGATCTTCAAAACTTTCTCTTTCCATGACGTGACACCAGTGACAGGCTGAGTATCCGATACTTATCAGCATAGGTTTGTCTTCATCCCTTGCTTTTTTTATCGCTTCATCACCCCACGGATACCAATCAACGGGATTGTGTGCGTGCTGCAGGAGATATGGGGATGATTCGTTTGCTAATCTGTTTTTGAACAATTTGCTAATTGTGAAATAGTGAAAAGGTTCTTATTATAGTTTCAGATTTATATGCTTCCTAATTAGTTCGTTTGTGGTTTGTTCATAATTTGTATACCGTTCGTAGACGGTTCGTCCATATCCCAAAGATATACGAACGATATACGAACGATATACGAACAGAACAAGAACCAATATCGTTCATATTGTAACCCTGGTGCCTGGAAAAAATGGTTCCGGAAATTAAAAAAGGCCCTGAAAATCCCAGGGCCTCTAATAACGTATATATGAAAAAAAGGTTCTCACATTCCCATACTCCCATACTCCCGTACTCCCATACTTGTACTAATGTCTCTTTTTCGCTGCAAGGTATTTCTCCAAGGCAGACACCATGGAAGGCGCAGAAGGTTCGGGTGCTTTGATTTCCAAAACCAAACCAGCATCTTCGGCAGCCTTACTGGTATTCGTTCCAAATGCTCCGATCAATGTTCCATTCTGTTTAAAATGTGGAAAATTGTCGAACAGACTTTTAACTCCGCTGGGTGTAAAAAAACAAATGATATCAAAAGCATCCGGACTAAATGATTCGCGGATATCATTACTGATAGTTCGATACATAAACGGCGTAGCGAATTCACAATGATTATTCTTAAGCCAGTTTATAATTTCATTGTCCTGCTGATATTCTGAAGTCGGATATAGAAATTTTTCATTCTCCTTGTGCTTGTTCACCACATCCAACATACTTTTATTCGTACCATCAGCACCATAAAATACTTTCCGTTTACGATAGAGAATAAATTTCTGCAGATATAAAGCCACTGCTTCAGTAATGCAGAAATATTTCGTGTCTTGTGAAATATTAATCTTCATTTCTTCTGCTGTACGAAAGAAATGATCAATTGCATGGCGGCTGGTGAAAATAACTGCTGAGTAACCACCAATCTCTACTTTTTGGCGTCTGAAATCTTTCGAAGGAATTCCCTCCAACCGTATAAAGGGCAGAAATGCCATTTCTACTTCGTGTCGCCGGGCAAGTTCAAAATAGGGTGACTTATCAGATTCCGGCCGGGGTTGTGTGATTAAAATCTTTTTAACTGCAATTTCTGACATCTCGGCAATATCCTTTTTATCCCTGTTTTTAATCAATGTATTATAGTATTAGAAAAATGCGTTTGCAAAATTAATAAGCTTTTTCCAAATAAGTAACTAACACTTTGTAAATCAATAGCAGAGGAGCTATTTCGAATGCGCAAAGATAAAGAATAAAGTGTAAACCACTGATTTTTATTTCTTTGTACAGGGCTGAATAAGATGCGATAAATCTATATACGTAAAATAAAGAAACCATGATGATTGAGAGGGTAATGCCAATTTCTGTAAACATGGGTCCTGAAAAAGTAATTAAAACAAGAAATGGAAGTAAAAAGGAACCAATGATTTTATTGGTCAGGAACACCACAAACAGGTAGATATCCACTGTACGGTTCAGATTAAATATCCATCCTATAACCTTGAGTATCAAAAATTTCAGAAGATAAAGAAGGGCCAGAACGATGGCGCAATATTCAAAATGAATCCAAAACCGGTCTGGTGATCCATAATGATAAAAGCGCATCAGATAGGCACCATATAAACCTCCCGAAAACACAAATAGGATATTTAGCAAAAGAGAAGGAAAGGGTGATTGCAAAACCTGCTCCCTGAGTTGTTGTTGTCGCATGGATGCTCTGAAAAACAGGGTCATAAGATTTGCCAGATACTTCCCAAAAAAGAATTTAACGATCGCAAAATAGAATAATAACCCCACCATAAAGTAAAACATCACTTCATAGGATTCTGACTCATATTTTTCTGAACGCACATGTAGCGGGCTACCCGTAAAGTTAAAAAAGGATTGTGTTTTCAAAAGATCCGGCCAGTTAGTTGGTAAATGACTGTAATCCATTGGTTTTCGTTCGCTGAAACGGATTGAGTCGGTATGATAAACAACAACTGTATCAATAAACGATTTGACCGGCTTTCTGATGATGGACTTTTTAATTGCCGTATCAGCAGATATCGGTATTCCAGAAGTTGAATCAAAATGCCTGCTTGAATCGGAGGTCGATTGCGCCCTGATCAGGGTGATCTGAAATAAAATAAAGAAAAACAGTACAGCTCGTTTTGTCAAGGGATTAATGGTTACATAAAAAAATCCTGATATTCCGGTTTGTCCGCAGAATCGCAAAGTTTGTGATTCAACGCGTATCTTTTAAAAAAAGTTTACATATCCCAGATGGATCTTTGCCTGGCTGAATTCAAAAGGATTGGCTCCCTCCTTTCCAACGGCATATGACATATTGAAAATTCCGGCCTTTGTTTCAAATGCTAATCCAAGGCCAATTCCCAGATAAAGATTATTAATCGCATAGCCCGGCACATTGTTTTTCGCCCAACCACCGTCGATAAAACTAAAAAGAAAAGAATTCATACCAATCAGGTAACGATATTCAATACTTCCAACTGTGTATTGAGAAGCCAGAATACTTTCTTCATCAAAACCTCTTAGTAATTTGTAGCCTCCGATTTGAAACAATTCGTTCCGGTAAATCTTAGGACTCTGATACCAGGCTGCATTCAAAGATAAGCGGATCGTGGAAGCACGACTGAGCGGAAAATAATGTGCTCCTGCAAAATTCAGCCGAAACTGATAAGTTGAGGTCAAGGCGGTGTCATAAAGGGTGCTGAAGTCGAAAGAAGTATCATTTACATCCTTCAGTTTTGTGATTTCACTATTTCTATTCAGCTTTTTAGTACCGGCTGAACCAATAAAATAAAGTTCATTTCCTCGGATAGCATTATACCTGTAATTGGTATTATTGAAATCATAAGTAACACCCAGGCTCAGGGAACTTATATCTGCTACTTCAGGCAATTGCCTGGTTGCAATTATTTGTGTAGTATCAATTGTCAAAACTGTACATCCGGTAGTTTCGATAAAAATGGATCCCTTCTTATTCGTAGATGAATTAAACTGTATTCCCAGCAACCCATCTGTATTTATATACGATGAATCTTTCTTGTATAATGAAAAAGCCAGGCTTGCTCCATACGGTGAATGAAACATGTATGGTTGCTGAAAATTCACATTGAGGCGCGGTGACTGCTGTTGCAATTGTTGCCAGTCAAGGCCCAGACTTTCACCATTCCCAAATGGATTCCTGAGTACTACAGTTGCCTGACCAGTAACCAATAATTTACCGCTTTGCAGCTGATTATTATTGGGTAATAATCCCACGAGCACATCAACCTGGCTGCTTTTTTTTGGCTTCAGGTACAAATTTAAAATAGAACCCGTTCCGAGCATATTAACACTCCAGGGTCTTTCTTCCTGCACAAAAGGAAGCTCCAGAATACGCTTGCTGATCATTAATAATCTGTCTTTTCTGTAAATACTGCCTTCCGGAATACCAAGGTATCTCTCCATAAAATCAACAGAAATTTTTGCAGTGCCGATAATCCTTATGCTGTCTATTTTATACAAAGGTCCCTTTTCAATATTCAGCACAGCACTGATACCTCCATTGTCCATCTCAACACTGTCAAGAGAGATTTTAGCGAATGGATATCCGTTATCTTCCATATAATTGAGCAACTGCAATTCTTCGGTTTGAAAATGATCCGGAGTTGCTGGTTTCCCTGAAAGTTTTTTTGAATCCCAACCGGCAGCCTCCAGCAATTGCATGTCTGCTTGCTTCGTCCTGATTTTCGACCAGGTAAAGCGTTCGCCAATGTAAAGACGCAGAAAGGCAGATGCGGAATCAAATTTCACACTATCTATGGAAGCAGAAGTAAATCCCTTATTTCTAAGCAGATCAGTGAGTTTGTAAACGTATTCCGTACAACCTGCCCTGTCTTTAAATGAAGCCGGTATACCGAGGGCAGGAGCCCTGAGAATGGAGTCTGGTGAATTGAGTTTTACATGAAGAGCGTATTGAGCATGTGCCGGCCGGATGGATGCAAGCAACAAAAAGGGGATGAAGCCATATAATCTTAATTTTGCCATTCTCTCAAAAGCATTCGTAATTCCATAAAATTAGCCAATCCTATGGCAGGCATTTATATTCATATTCCATTTTGCAAACAGGCCTGTAATTATTGTAATTTTCATTTCTCTACCAACCTTGCGTTGCAGAACGATTTTACTGACGCTTTATTGAAGGAAATTGAATTGCGGAGAACTTATTTATCCAATGAACCAATTGAAACGATTTATTTTGGCGGAGGCACTCCTTCTCTTCTGCCTCTTCCTGCAATCCGGAACATACTGAATTCGATTTATCGTAATTTCTCAATCAGTGCTGATCCTGAAATCAGCCTGGAATCCAATCCGGATGATATGACTCTGTCTAACTTAAAAGCCTGGAAAGAATATGGAATTAACAGGTTAAGTATCGGGGTCCAGTCCTTTTTTAAAGATGATCTTATCTGGATGAACCGGGCTCATAATGCACAACAGGCCATTGAAGCCATTGAAAATACTATTACTGCCGGTTTCGAAAATTTTAGCCTGGATTTGATTTTTGGATTACCTGAACTAACGTATGAAAATTGGATTGAAAACCTTAAAAAAGCAATTTCTCTGAATCCTTTCCATATCTCCTGTTATGCGTTAACGGTTGAACCTAAAACAGCACTTTATAAAATGATTCAAATGAAAAAAACTGCCGATATAAAGCCTGAAAAACAGGCTCGTCAGTTTTTAACCGCCATACAATTACTGGAGGCTGCCGGATATGAACATTATGAAATATCCAGTTTTTCCAAACCGGGTAAGAGAAGCAGGCACAATAGCTCTTACTGGCAGTCAAAAAAATACCTGGGTCTTGGACCTGCGGCTCATTCATTTGACGGTACCAGCCGCCAATGGAATATTTCCAATAACGCAATTTATATTAAGTCCCTAATGGAGGGTAAGTTGAACATGGAATCGGAAAATCTACTTCCAAGGGACCTTCTGAATGAATATATTATGACTTCCCTGCGAACGATGGAAGGATTGGACCTGCAAAAAGTTTCAAATCTATTCGGAAATGAAAAAAGCCTTTTATTGGAAAATAACGCTAAGAAATATATTGAATCCAAAAAAATAGAACGTAAAAAGGAGAAACTGCTACTCACTAACAGTGGAAAACTTTTCGCAGATGGGATTGCTTCATCACTTTTCTTTGACTGAGTTGGCGGTGGGCAGATGACAGTTAACAGAAGTAGAACATTGCGCGTTAAGCATTCGGCTTTAAGCGTTCGGCGTTAAGCGTTCGGCTTTAAACGTTCGGCGTTGAACGTTTAGCATGGATTGTTTCCTCCTTGGAGTGGTTGAGAAACCTTTCTTTCAGGTACTTAATCAACTGACTTACCGAAAGAATCGCAACCATCACGAGGATGGCCGTAAATCCAAAACCCTGGTATGAAAGCGGTGTCATATTACATTAATCGTTAAAAAATCAGACCAGTAAACTTTCTATTCGTTTAAATGCTTCCCGAACATTAACATTTTCCCAAAGAACCCTGTAAATCAAATCGGCAATCGGCATATCTGCTTTTAGTTGCTGGTTAATCCGGTAAAGACAATTGCTTCCGTTGTAACCTTCTGCAACCATGTTCAGCTCCAGTTTTGCCGCACTAACCGAATATCCTTTTCCGATCATATTCCCAAAAGTCCGGTTCCTGCTGAATAAAGAATAACAGGTAACGAGCAGGTCTCCAAGGTAAACGGAAGCGGCATAATTCGCCGTCTTTTTCTCAAGTACGGAATCCTTTGCATCATGGATGCCAACCTCCATATGCCGAATCCCTGCTTTTAACAGAAAACCGGCCATTTCATCTGCACAGTTAGCTATGAACACACTAAGAAAATTATCACCATATTCAAGACCATGGGCAATTCCGGCACCCAGCGCATAAATATTCTTCAAAACTGCTGCATACTGAACGCCATAAATATCGTGGTTGGTTATGGTATTCAGATAGTCCGTTGTAAAATAAGACGCAAGTTCCCCGGCAGATGTTTCAGAAAGACCCGAAAAAGTCAGATAAGATAATTTTTCAGCCGCAATTTCTTCAGCATGACAAGGCCCCATTACAGTAAAATAGCCCTCCGGATCAAATTGAAATTGTTGTTTCAGGTAATCATTCAATAATAAATTTTTACCCGGAAGAATGCCTTTAACAGCTGAGAGAATTTGTTTTCCCTCGAATATTTCAGAAGGCAGAGGATCGAAGATTTGTTCGATATAAGCAGAGGGAACGGCAATAATAAGGCAAGACGAATCCCGAATCAGCTTTTCGAGATCGTTGGTCAGATGAAGCCGGCTGATATCAAAATAAACAGAACTTAGATATTGGGGATTATGGCTCTTTTTCTTAATATGATCAATTACTCCGGGATTCCTGATCCACCAGTTGAGCGATTGTTGATTGTCGGTCAGAATTTTGACAAGCGCAGTACCCCAGCTTCCGCTTCCTATGATTCCAAATCGCATTGAATCCTGAATTTAGGTGAATAAAACCTCTGTTCCGGATCATTTCTTCGTTTCGAATAATTTGTCTTTATCAGTTACGGTGACCTTCGTGCCATTGTTCAAAATTTTACTCACGGTTCCATAAGGTCCGGTAACAACTTCATCTCCCATTTTAAGACCATTCACAATTTCAATATTATTTACATCCTGGATATCTGTTTTGACATTTACCTGTTTAACAGTTTTATCCGGCTGCAAAAGGAAAACTACTTCATCCAGATCACCGGTGGATGTAACCTGTTTCACATCTCCGTTTTGATCTTCAACAGGTTTTTTATCTTTTGACGCTGCCTGGCTGCCTGCGGTCTTCTCTCTTGTTGTCACCGCATTAATCGGTACAGACAGAACATCTGTATGTGTTTTCGTCTGAATATCAGCACTAGCTGTCATTCCCGGCCGAAATACCAGGCTCTTTGGTCTTTTATTATCCGTCAGATCCTTATAGGTTGCAGGATCCAGGCGAATATGCACTTTATAATTTGTAACGTCGTTGGTTGTGGTGCTGGAAGCTGCTGCAGTAGATATAATACCACTGGCTATCTGGGTAACCACGCCCTTGAATTTTCGGCCATTATATGCATCCACTTCAATAATCGCCGAATCACCGAGGTGTACTTTCGTAATATCGTTTTCACCCACGTCAACTACTGCTTCAATCTTACTCATGTCTGCAACACGCATGATCTCGGTACCCGCAGCAAACTGATTACCTGCAACGCGTTCTCCTTTCTTAACGCTGAGAAGGGAAACCACGCCGTTCAAAGGAGAACTAATGGTAGTCTTGTCAGCATTTGCAGCCTGTATCGCCAGATTTGCTTTCGCACTGGCAACGGCTGCTACATTACTATTTACACTTTGTAGCGCAGCATTATAATTTGCCTGTGCTGTTCTAAGTGTCGTGGTTGCCGTTTCAAATTCAGAGAGTGAAATAACTTTTTGAGCAAGAAGTGTTTTCTGGCGGTCATATTGTGTTTGTGCGGCCTCCATGCTGGCTTTCAAACCGGGCAGCGTCGCGTTCACGTTATCTACCATGGCTTCCTGCTGATTAACCTGTGCGGCAGCCTGGTTGCGCATATTGGAATAGACGTCGGCGAAAATCTTCGCAAGGAGCTGACCCTTCTTTACACTGTCACCTTCTTCCACACTCAACTCAACAATTTCACCCGAAATATCAGAACTCATTTTGACTTCTACTTCCGGGTAAATTTTCCCGCTGGCAGTAACAGTTTCAGTTATGGTATGTTTACCTGCTTTTTCTACCGAGACTTTAATCCCTTCTTCTTTTCCAATAATGCCGCTCTTTTTTAAAATTATAATAACGAGTATTATAACCACGAGACTAACGATAATCCAGATCAGCTTCTTATTCATACGAAGGTTGTTGTAGAGGTGTTTTTATAATTTAATACCGAGGCCCTTGTAATATTCCAGCACTTTCATACGGAATACATAATCATACTGGGCGATGAGTACATTTATACGGGCTGTAAATAAATTGTTCTGATTGGTTAAATAATCAATAGTATTCAGCATCCCGATATTATATCTTTTGGTTGAAAGATCGAACGATTTTTCTGCAACTACTACTGCTTTTTTATTTGCTTCGAATTTTTCCAGCGAAGCCACTGCATTATAATAGGCCTGATAGATATTTTGCTTTAAAGTCATAAGATCATTTTCTTTGGTAAGTTTGGCCGTTGCAACATTCAGCTGTGCTTTTTTATAATTTGTTCTCTGGCTGTTTCCGTTAAAAATGGGAATGTTTAGTGAGAGCCCGACCTGCTGACCAAAGTTATTACTCAGTTGATTTCCGTATCCCAGGAAGGCTTTATAGAGAGGCTGGCTGCTGTAAACTGTATTTGCGTTTGGAATAAATACCTGGTATTTACTATTTGAAACCGTATCTAAAGCATATCCATTTGTTGGGCTTGTATATGGTATATAATCTACATGCCGCAGATCATTAAAAAAATTATCTCCTAAAGCGCCATAAGCAGAAAGAGTTGGATATAATTTTCCGCGATTATAATCCACATATTTCTCGGCTGAAGAGATACGTAGATCGTTCATTTTTTGTTGGGGAAAAGTATTGACAGCTAAAGAATATACAATATCTGGTTGAAGCTGTGTTAATGGTTCTACTGGAATTGTTTCTACAGGAGGAGTATCCAGATCAAATGGCGCGGCAGCATCCAGGTTTAATATAGCTTTCACTTGGAGATTGTCAATATCGTAGGTCTCCTGAGCTGTTATAACGGAAGCAGTATCTGTGGCAAACTGCACTTCCAGTTCAGCAGCATTCAATTCCGGTACAGATCCGGCATCCACCAGTCTACGGGTATTTTCCAGCTGATGTTCTGTCAGGGCTAATTTGGTTTTTGCAAGAGTAACTTGTTCCTTAGCCAATAATGCGGAAAGGTATGCGGCAGCAACATTTAATGTCACATCATTTTTGACCTTGTCGATGTTTATGACCTGTGCATCATAACTAAATTTATTCGATTCTACTGCACGACGCAAAGCGAACCAGTTGAAAAGTGTAATACCCACCTGAAGGCTGTAAATTTGTGAAAGCCCTTCTGTATTTGTATAAACGTTGGTTGTCTGGTTAATGGAACGACCAAAATTCAATCCAAGTGCAGTGGATCCGGTCGCCGAACCGTATTGGGTCCATTTGGATTGGTCCAAGGTCAGTTTGGCAGTCCGCGAATCGATATCAGCCTGTTTAATTGAAATATTATTGGCCAGCGCATAGTTCACACAGCGTGGTAAGTCCCATTTATCCTGGGCGGCGAGGTTTAAAACAGATAAAAGGACGGATAAGAATAAGGTTAGTATTTTGGTCGTTCTCATGAAACAAGTTTATAGAGGGTCATCCACTACCTTCTTTGATTTGAGAAGGTCAGTCAGAAGTATTGCAAAATAAAGAAACCATTCTCATTCCCAGCCAAAAAAAACCCTAAAGAGAAGTTAGAATGATGAACGGAAAGCCTGTTCCAGGTCATCTATCAGGTATTGTGCAGATTCTAACCCTATATAAAGCCTAAGCATCCGGTGTTCCTTATTCCCCGCATCAAATTCTGTTTCTTCAAGACTGGCACAGCGGGGCAAAATTAATGATTCATGGCCTCCCCAACTAACAGCCATCATGATATGTTTCAGATTTTCACAAAAATGAACGATTTCCTTCTTTTTTTCTGCTCTTACAAAAAAGCTGATCAGTCCACAGGCATTTTTCATTTGTTTCCCAGCTAATTCAAACTGGGGGAAAGATTCATCCAATGGAAATAATATCGATTCCACCAGGGGATGTTTTTTTAAATATTGAAGAACTTCTTTTGTAGATTCTGTAATCCTTCTAATTCTTATTTCCAGGGTTCTTAATCCTCTTATTAAAAGCCACGCATTGAATGGTTGAATGCCACTGCCCACAGCCATATATTCACAATCGAAGATTTTTTTTATCATTTGATGGCTGCCGGTTAGAATACCGCCAAGGGTGTCACTATGCCCGCCGATGTATTTCGTGGCTGTTTGCATACACATATCAATTCCCATCGGGACAGGCTTCTGATATAGTGGCGTACAATATGAGTTATCCATCAGGGTGATAAGCCCATTTCGCTTTGCAAAAGCAACGACTTTATTTATATCCTGAATTGCAAAGTTCCATGAGTTGGGGCTTTCAAGATAAATAAAACGACTATTTGCCTTTAATACATTTTCAAACTGTTCGATATCAGTTCCTTCAATATATGTAGTTTCAATACCAAACCTGGAGAAGATCAAATCGAACATCCGCTTTACCCAGCTGTATGGATTTTTTACAGAAATAATATGATCGCCTTTATTGACATTAGCAAGAACTGCTGCAAAAATGGCCGCAGCGCCGCTATTGAAAACCAGACAGTCTTCAGCTTCATCCAGGGCAGCCAGTTTTTTTCTTAGAATATCGACGGTTGGGTTCAATCCCCGGCTGTATAAATAACCGGAATATTCGTCTGCAAATAATTTCTTCAGCTCATCAACTGTATTGACCCGGAAATTACTGGTCTGTATTATAGGAGGTGCAACAGCATTAAAATAATTAGATCGGTCCTCACCGAGTTCATTCAATATATAAGAAATGTCCGTTTCGTCAGTCATGATCCGGGAAATAAAATTTGAAAATAATAAATCCCCGGGTAACTGATAGTTTTAATTGCATTACCAGACTGGCCCAAAGCTAAACGTCTAACGCTTAACGCCGATTTGTAAATTTGGAATTTTGTTGTCAATAGCATACTGTAAACTGTAAATCATATTTTATTTATCCCACCAATGTTTATAATCAGGATTTTCATATAATAGTCTTGCATGTATTCCGGAAACTGCAGGTTTTCCCTCTTTTAAAAAAATTATGGAATTACAATATTTAATTGTTGCCTGGTGATGCGTTATTATAATTATTGTTTTTTTCTGATTATAAAACCATTGCAAGGTTTCCTGCACTTTTCTTTCACTTTCAGGATCAAGTGCCGAAGTAGCTTCATCCATTATTAAAATTGAAGGGTCCCTGTACAAAGCTCTTGCAATACCCAATCGCTGCTTCTGCCCTCCGGAAAGATTTATCCCCTGTTCCCTGATCATTGTTTGATATTGTTCAGGCAGACCGGAAATAAATTCATGTAATCCAAGTCTGTTGCAAATATCAAATATCCTTTCATAATCTGGCTTATTTTCGCCCAGAGCAATATTGGATATTATTGTTCCCTGGAAAAGATCAATATGCTGGGGAACCGCAGCAATTTTTTGTTTCAAAACTGCTGATGATATGTATTGAATATTGATTTCCGCGATAAGGATACTGCCCCCGTTTGGCTGGTAGATTTTTTGAATGAGCGAGAGAAGGGTTGATTTTCCGCATCCGCTATCTCCCACAACGGCTGTCATATGATGCTGATGAAAGCGCAACTGCAAACCGTTAAACACCGTAATTCCCGGACGATAACTGAATTGAACATTATCAAAAACAAGATCCCCTTCCGGAAAGCTGTCAAATATTTGCATTTCTTTAATTTCTTTATCTGATTCCAGGTCAATGATTTCGAACAGGCGATCAGCAGCTATCAGGGCATCCTGCATTGGTTTATTTGCTCCAATCAATGCCCGCAGGGGTGTTGTAAAAAATACTGTAAGTGTATAAAATGATATCAGTTCACCAGGTGACAGAATCCTTTCTATTACGAGGTAACTCCCCATCCAAAGAATTGAAATATTCAGAAAGCTGGTTATCCATTCTGAAATACCAGACAGTATAAGTTCATTGCGACTGCTGGTAAAAATTGTCTTCATGAGGAGCATATATCTGCTTTCTGTTTTCAGATTAAAATAGTACCCTGCGTTAAATCGACGAATAGTAGAAACGCCCTGAATTGTTTCGACAAGATGGCTTTCCAATGATGCACCTGCTTCCATCATTTTTCTCTGCCATTTTGCATTTAACCCATCACTTATAAAGTAGATCAGAGCGTAGACCGGTATCGCGAAAAGCATAATCACTGAAAGTTTCCAGCTATAAATAAACATGGCTGCCATACTGAACACCAAAGTAAAACCATGCACGATCAGATTAAGCGATACATCATTGATGAAAATTCGTATGCGTAGTGCATCATTTACCCGGCTGATAATTTCACCAACGCGCATACTGTCAAAAAAACGTTGTGGAAGTTCCAGCAAATGCTTATAGTACCCCAGGATCAGCCAGCTGTCAATTTGCTGACCTGTTTTCAATATTATGATTGATTTGACATAACCTGTGAAAACCTGAAAACAGAGAAGCAACCCCATTCCAAGACTAAGTATATTTAGCAGGCTAATGTTCGAATCCGGTAAAACATAATCAAAGATTTTTTGAACATATATTGAAGCAGAAAGACCAAGCAGTGTGTAAAGAATTGCACCCAGGATTGCCTGAAGAAGCATGTTCCTATGTGGCGATATCAATTGCCAGAAACGGACGACAACAGGCCTTTTTTCATTTCCTTTTTGAAATTTATTTGTCGGCACCATCAGAATGACTATGCCTCTCCAACTATTTTTAAAAGAAAGAATTGGTTGATGGATTAATTGTCCTGATGACGGATCCATGAATCTCACATGGTTTTTTCTTACCCCATATACAACCACAAAATGTTGTATACCGTTTTCCAAAACCAGGTGAAATATCGTCGGTACAGGAATGGCATTCAAATCAATTTCTGTTGTCTTCACAGCCTTTGCCTGAAAATGCAATAGCTCAGCCGCCTTAATTAATCCATACAGGCTTGTTCCCTGTTTGTCAGTCCCTGCATATTCTCTGATTTTACTTACCGGAATCTGCAGACCAAAATAAGCGGCGACTGACGCCAGGCAGGCTGCTCCGCAATCTGACATATCCCGTTGTTTAACCAGAATAGATTTCTTCATGAGGTGAGAGAATTTCTTAAATAATTCTTTTAATATGGAAAAGAGACTTCAGGTGAAGTCTCTTTTTATTTAATAATGGATTATCCTAAAACAGATTTAACTATTTCTGACCTGTCACAGAATTTGTAAATAGATTGGTTGCTAAACCAAATCCATAACCTATCCAGTAAAAAAGTGATTCTCCTGCAATAATGGAAGCAGCAGTTTCCGTAGGCAATTCCTGCATACCCTGCATTAATTTGCCATCCCATCTTTTGTTCATATTCGTTGATTTTAATTATTCGCATGAAAGCAGATAAATTGAATTCCATAAAAGTTCTGGAAATCCAATTCCAACAGTTTCATTCAAAAAAATTATTGATTCCTACTCTTCGCAGCATGCATGGGTTTCGGAATTCCCATCCGAAGCAAAGTAGTTCGTAAATGAGCTGAATAAAATACCCGGTTGGTGTAGTTTTTAACGCGTAACGCTTAAGGCCTTTTCGTAAGAAAATATATGATCATAAAAAACCCCATCACGCCAAGAGCAGTGAGCGCCGTACCAGGGCTATTTATAAAAATGCTTACTGCTACAAATGCATATGCCGCAATGAAAATAACCGGTAATAAAGGATATAATTTCATCTTATAAAATTCTTGCCCTTCCGGATGTATCTGATGTTTTCTTAATTTGAATATGGTTCCTGCAGAAGCGGCCATTCCGAAACAATCGAGGAAGATTGTAAAACTCAGTATTTTATCAAAAGCCTTCATCCAGAAAACAACCAGTACACAGGCGCTTGTAAATGCTGTTAAGGAAGTAATCAACACACCTGTGGAAGGATTTCGTCTTGCAAATATTTTTGGAATCACACCATCTTCAGCCATCGCAAACATCACCCTGGGGTTACTCATAAGCAATACATTCACATAAGCCAGTACGGATAGAAAAAGCAGAACCGAAAGGATTTTCCCCGCAGCATCTCCGAAAACATGCGCCGCCATCACCGATGCAATCCCTTTTGAATTCCGTAATCCGTCCAATCCAATTACCCTTATATACGCAAAATTTATGCTCATGTACAAAATAATAATAATAGAGATCCCCATAAATATCGCGCGAGGAATATTTCTGCCGGGCTGAGCAACATCCGAACCAAAATTGATTGTCTGCTGATATCCGCCATAAGTAAAAGAAACTGCAATTAACCCGGCGCCAAATCCTTTCAGATAAACCAGCCATCCGGGAAAGATATTCTGAGATAACATTGAACTCTTATTCGCTTCAGTAAAAAACAAAGGAGTTACTAACAATACAATCAGTGAGATTTTAATAACAGTAAGAACATTCTGTGCGCGGGCACTCATTTTAAGTCCCAGTAAATTCACACAATAAAAAATCACGATTGAAAAAAGAGCGATTACAATTTCTCTCAACTGTAAAGAATCAGCTTCAACGATATTTGGGAAAAGAATTCCTGAAATGTATTCAGCCCCTATCAGGGCAACACCAGCAAGCGATGCTGCATTTGAAATAAGGATGATACAGTTGATAGCAAAAGCAATGGAGGGATGATAACCGTATGAAAATATCTTATAATACCCGCCGGTTACAGGAAGTCGTGATCCGATTTCAGCATAAGTGAGCGCTCCGCAGAGAGCAATCAATCCACCAGCTATCCAGGTAAAGAAAAATAAAAAATTGTCCGGCACATGCTGGGCTACATTTGCCGGAGTCCTGAAGATTCCCATGCCAATCACCAGGCTCACAACAATCATCGTGCAATCGAAAACACCCAGTTTTTCATTTTTTACCATAGATCCAGATAACCTTACATCCTGAATATTAAAACAAACTTTAAAGAAGTCAAGATAATGAAATATTCTTTTCTACTTTTGGACCGGAATAAAACCTCTGAATGAAATACTGGATATGCGCAGTGATTTTGATGATTTCCGGAATTGTCAGGGCACAAAATGACGCAAAGGTTCCGGATACGGTAGAAAGGAAATTATTGCAGGAAGTAGTTGTTCAGGCTTATGAACAGAACCGCAAGCTCGCAGATGTTGCAGCAGCTGTCGGAGTAATAACCAGTTCCGAATTTAACCGCTTCGATAAAATGAGTATCGTGCCCGCCATGAATAGTATACCAGGCGTACGAATGGAGGAAAGATCACCTGGCAGTTACAGACTAAGCTTCCGTGGCAGCACACTTCGCTCTCCGTTTGGTGTCAGAAATGTAAAAGTTTATATAGATGGTATTCCTTTTACAGATCCCGGAGGCAATACATATCTTACCCAGCTTGCTCCCTTTAATATGTATTCTCTCGAACTGATCAAAGGACCCGCAGGAAGTCTCTACGGAGCCGCAACAGGCGGAGCATTACTTATTAAATCAAGACCTGATACCTGGCAACCGGGATTTACGGGTGAATACAGTTATGGAACATTCAACAGTAATAACATTAATGCACAGGTGAGATTAGGAAATGAAAGCGGAGGTAATATCATTAGTTTTTCTCATCAGAGTTCCGACGGTTATCGCGATCATACTAACCTGCGCAGAGATATAGTGACCTGGGAATCCATGCTGAAGAACAATGATCGTCAGACCCTGAGCACATATGCTTTTTACGGTAGCCTGTATTATCAGACTCCGGGTGCTCTGACCCTCACAGAATATAATGCGGATCCAAAACAATCCCGGCCTGCAGCAGGTTCCACTCCGTCCGCCGACCAGGCCCAGGCGGCTATATACCAGAAAACTTTTTTAGCTGCTATTGTAAATACATACCGCATAACCGATAAATTTCAGAATACAACAAATTTCTATGGCGCTTATACGAATTATCTGAATCCTACATTCAGAAATTATGAATTCCGCAATGAACCACATTTCGGAGGCAGGACTATTTTTAACTATACGACAGATTTTTTACACCTGAGTTTTGGGGGCGAAGGACAGAAAGGGTTTTTTCAGACGCAGGATTATGGTAATACAAATGGCGCACCAGATACGCTCCAAACAAACGATAATATCAATACATGGACCTATACCATTTTCGCCCAGGCAGATGTTTTTTTTGGAAAAGGATGGCTGGCTTCGGCAGGACTCAGTTATAATAATGCATTCATCGGTATAGACAGGATCTCTGTCCCGGGCTTTGTTCCAAGAAATAAATTATTCAGCAATGAACTCGCACCCCGAATTGCTATTTCAAAAAAAATTACTTCGGATATATTATTATACGCCAGTATATCAAAAGGTTTTTCACCTCCTGCAGTCGCAGAAGTTCTGCCTTCTACCACCAGCATAAATACCGACCTGCAACCGGAAAATGGAATCAGTTATGAAACCGGAATTAAAAGCAGTTTCTTCAATAAACGATTTTACATTGAAGTAATAGGCTTTTATTTTGAACTGGAGAACGCCATCGTTGACCGCAAGGATTCCAGCGGCAACGACTATTATGTGAATGCAGGTTCTTCAACACAAAAGGGAATTGAATCGCAGTTATCATATCAGTTATTACCATCAGCATTCGGATTTATAAACAGTGCCCGCATTTGGGCGGCTTACACATTAGATAATTTTACCTTTGGTGATTTCAAAGTCGCCAGTACTGATTACAATGGGAAACATTTTCCAGGAGTAGCCAATAATACTTTCACAGGAGGCATTGATTTGAACAGCCGGCCCGGCATTTTTCTTCATCTCACTTATTTCTACAGTGATAAAATGCCCCTGAATGACGCAAATACTTCTTTTGCCGGCGCTTATCAGCTGGTCGGTGGAAGAATCGGTTATTCAACAAGCTTACAGAAACTATATATGACTTTTTTTACCGGTGTTAATAATGCCTTTAATGCAAAATATAGCCTGGGAAATGACATTAATGCAGCAGCCGGCAGATATTATAACGCCGCGCCGACTGCAGGTTATTTTGTAGGGCTCACCATCAATTATAATAAAGCAGCCAAAAAATAAAATTCCTCTGGTTCTTTTCAAACTCTGCTTTACATTTGCATCATCTGGTCCCCGGTCCCGAAAATAACGGGAGGGGTTAAAAGGGAAGTCCGGTGTAAGACCGGCGCTATCCCCGTAGCTGTGAGTTTCATTCCGCCTTGGGCGGACTGTTTACACTGCGGCCACTGTCACGAATAAGGCGTGATGGGAAGGCAGTAAACAGGAAACGAGCCAGAAGACCTGCCAGATAAAATATTAGTCGCAACGCTTTCGGGTGAAAGGCAGGCGGAGTATATACGGCTTCACTATTTATATTCCCTCTGGTGCCTTCCCTATTGGCTTGATGAATTTTTATTGCAGCAATCAAAGGATGAAATCTAAGAAATATAACTACGATCAACAGCATAGGGACGCATCTCTGCGTCTGTTCATCATAGTATTTTTTCTTACCATTACAAATTCTGTAGTTCCTGCTCAAAATCCATCGGACACCGGCAAGATATTACAAAGGGTAACTGTAACCGCTGAAAAAAAACAGAACCCTTATACTGCAATTATTCCGGTTCAGATATTGAATCATGAGGCACTTCAGGAAATGAATGCAGACAATATAGCGGAAGCATCCAAGTATTTTTCAGGTGTGCTCATTAAAGATTACGGAGGAGTTGGTGGATTAAAAACGATTTCTGTAAGGAGTCTGGGTGGTCTCAATACAGGTTTAGTATATGACGGAATAACAATTGCTGATGCGCAGACAGGTCAGGTGGATCTCAGCAAATTCTCCACAACTTTCATTCAAAGTCTCGAGTTATACCAGGCAAACCCTCAGATGATACTGGCACCGGCAAGAGTCTATTCGTCCGCTTCAGTTCTTTCTTTTACCAGCAACAGCTTTAATGCT
>JABDDT010000059.1:17599-20784 GCA_013287475.1 Bacteroidota bacterium | reverse complement strand
GTGATCATCGAAAATCCGACAGCCATTGACAGGGGCAAAAACATGCCTTTTGGAACGCCGGTCATAAGGAAAGCGGGAGCGAATACAGCCAGCGTGCTTAAAAGGATCAATAATTTTGGCAGGGCAATTTCATGACAGGCATCCGCAACCGCTCTTGCTTTTGTTTTTCCCATTTCCATATGGCGATGTATATTCTCAACCGTCACGGTGGATTCATCCACCAGAATACCAATGGCCAGTGCAAGACCGCCCAGTGTCATAATATTAATGGTCTGTCCGAATGCTTTCAATAACAATGTACTGGTGATAATGGAAATGGGGATATTGACCAGCACGATCAAAACACTTCTTGGATCTCTCAGGAATAACAACACCATTAAGCCGGTCAGGAATGCGCCAATGACACCTTCATGGATCAGGCTATCCACGGCATTAATGACATAGACCGACTGATCGAATTCAAAATTTAATTGCACGTCTTCCGGAAGCAGGGATTGCATAGAAGGAATAGCTTTCTTCAAGTCCTGTACTACAGACCATGTGGAGGCACCCGCCGTTTTTACGATGGGTACGTATATAGACTTTTTACCATTTACATAAGCAAAACCGGTTGTAATATCTGCGCCGTCTTCAACTTTTGCCACATCTCTTAAGTAGACTGTTGCACCATTTTGATACAGCAAAGGAATATTGCCAAAGTCCGGAATCTTTTGAAGTACTGTATTGACGGGCGTCAGGTACGAGGTTTTACCCATATTAACAATACCCGCCGCCGAAATATGACTATTGTCCTGTACGGCAGCAGTTATCTGTTGCGGAGTAATATTATGACTGCGCATCAGATCGGGATCTATACTGATTAAAACAGTTCTTACATTGCCACCAACGGGAGGAATGGCCGCAAGTCCCGGCACTTTTGAAAAACTGGGCCTTACCCATACATTCGCCAAATCTTCTAATTCGGTGACGCTGCGTTTGGGACTGCTCAATGCCAATTGCCCCACCGGAAGTGTGGACGCATCAAACCGTATGATAAACGGCGGTGGGGTACCGAGTGGCATTTCATTAGCTGCCCGGTTGGAAAGAGCCGTGACTTCGGCAGCAGCCTGCGCCATATTGGTGCCTTCATAGAAGCTGAGTTTCAACAAACTCAAACCCTGAATATTGTTTGTTTCGATCGATTTAAGTCCGTCGGTATACAAATAGATATTCTGGTAGTTAGTGGAAATAAATCCCTCCATTTGCTGCGGAGATAAACCGCCATAGGGTTGAGCGACATAAATAGTTGGAATATTCAGATTCGGGAAAATATCTATATTGATTGTTCTGACTGCCATGATCCCGAACAGGACAAGCCCTGAAACCAGCACGATGATCGCGACCGGCTTACGTAATGCAGTTGTAATAAGGTTCATTCGTTTTAATTTAAAATTGTAATAAAAACATACTGATGTCTCCCGCAGCGGTTGCTTTATATAGCAACGCCTGCCATACGGCGCTGCAGGCAACATTGCTGGCTGCCTCTGCCTGGTTCAGAAAGAATAATGTTTGTGTCACATCAACGATATTGGTCAGGCCGTTTTCATAAAGCGCTTTCTTTTGATTATAGGCATCCTCTGCTGATTTCAATTGGATGGGCACTTCCCTGTATTTTGTAAGTGTATTGCTGATTTGCTGATCTGCAAAATGAACCTGGTCTGTATATTTTATTTCTGCCTGGTTATAATCATCTTTATATGCAGCAGAAATAAAGCGCTGGCTCAGGACCTTTGATTTGACCCTGGTTAAGTCTGTGATATTCCATGTAAGTCCTATACCTACCAGATAATTGGCCCTCACCGGATCGGCCCCTTTAAAAAAATTATCAGAATAGTCATTCGGATTGGATGCAAAACTGCCTCCGAATCCTGAACCCCGTTCCTGACCCACGGCAAAAAAACTGAACCTGGGAAGAGCCGTTTTTTGAATATAGGCAGCTGTCAGGTCGCTGTTAATTACCCTGCTGTCCAGGTAACGCAAAACAGGATGCATTTGCCGGTTTATATCATTTTGAGCCGGAATGTTTTTTGGAAGAGTTGTTACGAAACTTGTATCGAGATTGTAAAACATTTTCTTTACACCCATTTCGATTGATAGTTGATTGGCCTGACTTTGCTCATAATTTTCTGCATCGGTCAGCGACATTCTGGCTGTCGAAAGTTCTGCGTTGGCAATGGAACTGTCAACGCCCGGATTCAGTCCATTCATCGTTCTGGCCAGGATAATATCCCTCAGCCGGCTGATCCGTTCCACATTGTCCTGCATAACGATTCGCAGTCGCTGTGCCGTCAGCAGGTTCAGATATAAACCGATTACCGTGGTCTCCACATCAAATTTTGTCTGTCTCAGATCTGCCCTGTCCTGTTCATACTGACCTCTTGTGGCAGCCACAAATGATTTTTGTAAACCAAAGGAAAAAACATTCATATTAATATTCACATTGTATAATGCTCCGAAACTGGCGTTCATGTTTTGCGCAGCATTGGTGGTTGCTGAAATGGTTGTAATGCCGGGCAAACCCGAACCCAATCCAGTCACACCGTTTAACGTTCCATAAGCAGTTTGAGCAGCTAAAATGAAATCCGGCAGGGCGACTTTTTTGGCTGCCTGAACGGCTTCTGCAGACGACCTGGTATAGTTGGTCTTCGATTGAATCATATAATTTGCCGATGCGATTTGCAGTGCGTCGGTCATGGATAACAACTTGTCCGGATTTTGAGCAGCAACAGGTAACTGACAGAAGAGAATAATTCCTATCGGCCAAATCCATAAATAATTTTTCTTTCTCATATCCGTTTCTTTAATCTGGTTAATTTAATTCTGCGTTTGGCGAAATCGAATACATCATCATATCAATTTTTACCTCTCTGTCATCGTTATTACTGTCATAGAGATATACCCTTAGTTCCCACTCTTTTCCTTCTGATTCGTATCTGTTCGATCTGGCGTCAATGACAATCAGTCCGGAACATGGATTTTTACTATAACCATCATCCATGACACCTTCCAATAAAAAAACCAACCCCTCATTGGAAGAACCTGACAGATTAATGTCCAAGCCACAATAAATTTTGGCATTCACTTTTATTCTTTCTTTTTCAAAGTCAAATCCTGTTAGTTCAGTTTTTGATGATAAGGTATTTGCC
>JABDDT010000059.1:0-17589 GCA_013287475.1 Bacteroidota bacterium | reverse complement strand
AGAACTCCATTGCCTTCGAGGAACAGGCGTTTATTCACGAAGTCGATATTTACTTTCACAAGCGGCAAACGCATTTTCAAATAATCCCGATAAGAAATATTCCTGTGATGAAAGCCTTTTTCGGAAACAGGGATTGAATATTCAAAGCTTTTGAGGTATACAGGCTGTTTCATTTTGTTCGTTTTTTATTGTTGATGTAAACCTACTTTATGAAACAGGCGGGAAAATTTACAAATCGTTCAATGGGCAATAAGTATAGGCGAGCGCGCTGAATAGAGACGAAACGGTTAACATGAAAACAGCCAGAGTAAAGACCGGATAGTAGCCGAATGAATGTCTTCCTGATCCGGCGATTGATTTTGCCTTTTCAACGATTCGTACTATTCCACAGAAAAAGCCCTTCTTAGTTTTAATTTCTATTAATTATTAAACTCAATTTTTATGAAGAAAGTAATTATTTATGGCATACTTTTTCTTGCTATCATAGTGGGAAGCAGTTTTAAATTTCTTCCAAACCATCCTCCTAAATCTGCATTGAAACTTCCAGGCGGATTTCAGGTTGAAGTGATCGCGGAAAATCTGGGAGCTGCGAGACATCTCGCAGTAACAAGTAATGGAATCGTATACGTCAAACTCGCGAAACTGAAAAATGGGAACGGCATTATTGCACTGCAGGACCTGAATAGCGATGGAAAAGCAGAAAAAGAAACCGGATTTGGAAACTACATCGGCACCGGTATCTATATTAAAGACGGCTGGCTTTATGCTTCATCAAATACAGATGTATACCGTTATAAGCTGAATGAAAATGGAGAAGTAACAGATACGGCTCATGCAGAAAAAATTGTAACAGGACTTCTTGACCGGCGTGAACACAATTCCAAATCCATTGTGCTTGACAATAATGGAAACCTTTATGTGAATGTGGGCGCCTATTCAAACGCCTGCCAATTACAGGATCGCACCCTGGGTTCACCAGGAATCAATCCGTGTCCGATACTGGATTCTGCTGCCGGGATATGGCAGTTCAGAGCCGATAAAACCGGACAGACTTATGCCGATGGAGTTCATTATGCAACTGGCCTGCGAAATGTGGTTGGTTTGGATTGGAACACCGATATGGATCAGCTTTTTGTGATGCAACATGGCAGGGATCAGCTTTTTCAACTCGATCCCAATCTCTATGATGCGAAGCAGGGTGCGGAATTACCGGCTGAGACCATGTATGCTTTGCATAAAGGAGATAATGGAGGCTGGCCTTATGTTTACTATGATCAGTTTCAAAAGAAAAAAATTGTAGCACCGGAATATGGAGGAGACGGAAAGAAGACCGGTGGTGAAAATGCTGTAGACCCAATTGCTGCTTATCCGGGACATATGGCACCCGACGGACTTTTATTTTATACCGGAACGATGTTTCCTGAAAAATATCGTCATGGTGCATTCATCGCATTTCATGGATCATGGAACAGGGCTCCTGAAAAACAAAAAGGATATTTCGTGGTTTTCCAGCCATTTAAAAATGGCAAGCCTGATGGAAATTGGGAAGTCTTCGCTGATAATTTCGCAGGATCAGATAATATCAGTTCTCCCGGACAGGCATTGCATCGGCCCTGCGGTCTTGCACAGGGACCCGATGGAGCGCTGTATGTTTCCGATGATGCAAAAGGAACTATTTACAGAATCACTTATGATGCCAGATAAATCCTAAATATTTATCTTAAAAAACTTATCCATGAAAAGCAAGGTAGTCGTGGTGATAATGATGCTCGGTGCAGGGATGGTTTGCATGAAAACAGGCGCCACCCTGGCCGAAGCATCTTTAAAAAATCCCGTTCCAGGTTCCGTTCAGCGGGGGCAAAAAATTTATATGAATACATGCCTGACCTGCCACCAGGCCGATGCAGGCGGTGTGCCGGGCATGACCCCGCCTCTTCAAAAAAGTCCGTATGTGCAGGGCCCTCCGGTAAAACTTATCGGCATTGTTTTGAATGGTCTCAATGATGGTGTGGAAATTGAAGGAGAAACTTATACAAATCCGATGCCTCCGTTCAGCACAGTATTAAAAGATCAGGAAATTGCAGATGTACTGACTTACCTCCGCAGTCATTTTGGAAATAAAGCCGGGCCCATTACTGTTGCGCAGGTTAGCAGGATAAGGAAGGGGTTAACTAATAATTAAATTGATAATTGATAATTGATAATTAATAATTAATAATTATGAAAATCGGCTGGATAGGTCTCGGAAATATGGGAAGCCCTATGTCGAAGCGATTGATAAATGCAGGCTATCCCGTTATAGTTTACAATCGTAACAAAGCGAAAGAGGAGGGGTTGAAAATGATGGGAGCAAATGTTGCTTCTTCTCCCCTGTCTCTGATAGACCAGGTGGATGTTATTATCATTATGGTTACAGATGATCAGGCGATCAGGGAAATTTTAACGGCGAAAATGGACTTCTTGAAACGAAAACAAACGGTAAAATCATTATCAATATGAGCACTGTTTCACCGGGCATCAGCAGGGAGATGGCTTCTTTGTGTGACCTGCAGGGCAATCATTACCTGGATGCCCCGGTTTCGGGAAGTGTGAAACAGGCGGAGGATGGGCAACTTGTAATCATGGTCGGTGGGAGCGAATCCGTATTAGAAAATGTAAAACCAATATTTGAAAAGCTTGGGAGGCTAACATTATTGGTGGGTGGTACGGGTGCCGCCAATAAGGCTAAACTTGCTATCAACATATTATTAGCGTTTCATGCACAGGGCCTTGCTGAAGCGGTAGTTTTTGCACGGCAAAATGAAATTAAAATAGAGGACCTGGTTACGCTGATCAATAACAGCGCGTTGGGGAACGTATTTACTAAAATAAAAGGAGATGCAATTCTCCAAAATAACTATAAGGCGGCATTTGCGCTGAAAAATATAGCAAAAGATTTACGACTCGCTAAAGCTGAAGGATTAGCAACGCCAATGGGAGATGCAGCATATAAAACATTTCAACAGGCGGAGACGGTTTTAGGAGAAGAGGATATTATTGCTGTTATAAAATACATTTTTACTAAATCATCGCCCGTTAAGGAAGAGAATTAAATTCTATTCCAGTTCTAAAAATACGCCTGACTCCACAAAAAGGCCTCGGTCAATAGAGCAGCCACTAAAAGTTTTTTTCTTCCTATGGCTTTTACTGCTTCATAAAATTCTTTGTCTTCCCAGGCATTAATTACAGTTCTTTCATATGAGGGGTATTCCCTCAATTTAATATCCCGATTATGGATTTCTCTACCAAATTCACCGATATTTGACCAGTATATAATAAAATATCAGATGAATATTACGAGTTTGTATTTAATTCAAATTATATGAATTGGGTATCAGTTATCGGTTTATGTGCTGCTGTTTTGACTTCTACTTCTTTTTTACCACAGGCATTAAAAACCATACGCACCAAGGACACGTCTTCCATATCATTATACATGTATATTCTGTTTACCCTGGGTACGCTCCTGTGGTTTATTTATGGAATAGCTACCAATGACCTTCCTGTCTGGCTTGCTAATGGATTTACTTTAATACTTGCTTCTATTATTTTATATTTTAAAATTCAAAGCACATCTAAGTTTTCAAAATAAGTCGTTATTTTTCATGCCTCTCTCCTGCCCGTACAGCAAACAGATGCAGTACATAAGGGAAAAGAGCATTCATGGTATCGATGGATCCTGAAACAGATCCGGGAAGGGTGATGACGAGACTGTTTTTTATAAAACCCGCGACGCCCCGGGATAACATCGCATAGGGAGTGCGCTCCTGTCCATAGTTACGGGCTGCTTCCATAATTCCCGGTATTTGTGTTTCAATCAGTGGTTCAATGGCATCGGGTGTGAGATCTTTTGGCGAAACGCCGGTTCCCCCTGTAAATAAAATTAACTCATAACCCTGACCGCTGTATTTGACGGCCTCCTGCTGAATTAATTGAAAGTCATCAGGCACCACTTCATAAGAAGTATTTTCTATTCCGTATTCTTTTAATTTTTCAATGATTATTTTTCCGGACTCATCTTTTGCATTTCCCTTTGAAATGCTGTCGGAACAAACTATCACTGCACATCTGATCGCCCCAACCTGTTTTTTTCTATTATCACTCTTACCCCCTGATTTTTTCTCCAGTCGTATCGATGCAATTTCAATTCCTTTGTCGAGCGGCTTCAGCATATCATAAATAGTCAGCGCAACAATCGAAGCGCCGTGCATGGCTTCCACTTCCACCCCGGTTTTGTAAATGGTATGTACTTCCACGGAAATATGTATCGATTGTTTTTCCGTTTTGAATGTTATCGCTGCAAATTCTATCGGAACAGGATGACAATCGGGAATAACATCCGAAGTTTTCTTGATGGCCAGTAATCCTGCAGCTCTGGAGAATTCAAACACATCTCCCTTTGGAACAGTTTTGTTCAATACCGCCAGCATGGTGTCTGCTTGAGAAACTTGTACTATGGCGGTAGCGATGGCTTTTCGTAGAGTTGATGATTTAAACAGGATATCTTTCATGCAGGTTGATTGATTTTCCATTGAAAGCTGTCGTCTTCAAAAATTTCTTTCCCCCAGATCGGCAATTCTGCTTTGAGCCTTTCTACCGTTTCGGAACAGGCATCAATAGCTGCTTTCCTGTGCGGCGCAGAAGTGAAAACAAATAAACAAATTTCTCCACTCCTTATCCTTCCCAAAGAATGATAAACGTGCATGCAGGTCAGCGAATATTTTTCAATCATCGTTTCCCGTATGGCCGTCATCAGTTCCAGGGCCATCGGTTCGTAACTGGTATAATCGACGGCAATGATCTGTTTATTTCCAACTGTATCAGCCCTCACCTGCCCAAGGAAAATACTATGCCCACCAATACCGGTTTTTGATTGGTGCGCAGAGATTTTTTCCCCGATAAATGCCGGGGAAATTGCACCTGCAACAAATATGTTTTTTATTTTCTGATTCATTCTATCCTCCGGAATATGGCGGAAGCAGGGCCAGCTCCTGACCAGGTTTGATGAAGGTATTGGTTTGTACGATTGTTCTGTCAACCGCAATAAGGTAATTCAGATTTTCGAGAAGTGGAAAACGGGTGGTGATTTCTTTTACCAATCCATCCGTGTCCACTGCATCAGAATTCAGCTCCGATGCTCCGGTGATTTGTTTAAGTTGTCCGAATAGTTGAATTTTTACTGCCATAATAATTTCCAGGCTGCGATCATTAATACAAAAGCCAACAGATTTTTCAGAACGGTTTGCGGAAATTTAAGGGACCCCATATAAGCGCCGCATAAACCACCTGCAAAAGCGACGGCCACGTAACCCAGCATTTCTGAGTTGAATGCAATGCCTTTTGTATACTGGCCGGCGAGACCTGCTACTGAGTTCACAAAAATAAATAAAGCACTAATAGCAGCTGTTTGTTTCTGATTCGTCCATTTCAGTAAAAGCAGGATGGGTGAAAGTATAATGCCACCGCCAATGCCGATCATGCCGGACACGAAACCGATGATTGCGCCAAGGACAAGCAACACATAGAGATTCGCGGGCTTCATATCTTTCGGATCTGTGTTCTTAAAAAAAAGAAAACGACAGATGGGTATAATCAGAAAAAGGCCCAGGATCGTTTTATACACAGGGTCCTTAATAGCGACCATACCCCCCAGAAAAGCCATAGGAATGGAAAAAACGATCAGCGGTACGAATAATTTCCATCTGAAATATTTTCCGCGATAGAACTGAATGAAAGAAACCATCGAAACAAAAAGGTTGAGTAAAAGAGCGGTTGGTTTCATTACCGAAGGACTAAAATTAAACAGCGCCATCAGAGCCAGGTAACCACTGGCGCCTCCATGCCCGACTGAAGCATATAAAAATGCAACTATAAAAAGCAAAACATAAAATAAGGGAAGCCAGGTTGTCATGCATTTTTATTTTGGAAGTAAACGGACCGTTACCATTTCTCCTTTCTCGTAACTGAGCCTGTTTTCATCCAGTGCAACCAGACAATTGGCTCTGGAAAAAGATCGCAGGCGATAGGATTCCTGTGCTTCCAGGATCTCTACTTCACCAATGGCAAAATATGCCTTCAGAAACTGAGTAAGGCCCTTCACTTTTTTAAAATCATCTTTCAGCTTGGCGGATAACAATTCTTCCTGAGTCAGATGCAGCATAAAGCGCACCGCAGGCAAAACATATTCATAAAAACAACTGACCACGGAAGCAGGATTACCAGGCAGTCCGAATACGATTGTGTTTTCTTTTGTGCCGAAATATAAAGGCTTGCCGGGCTTCTGTTTTACACGATGGAATTTACAATAAACGCCGGCACGATCCGCTGCCTTTCGTACAAAATCATAATCACCGACGCTTACGCCACCGGTCAGAATGACCAGGTCGCTGGTGCTGATGGCTGCCGACAAAGCATGCTGAATAAATTCAAGATTATCTTCAACATATAAAACAGTCCCAATATTGTCAGTAAAGGGTTTCAGCGCTGCCAGCAGGAAGCTGCAATTCGATTCATACACCTGGCCTTCCTGTAACGGCTGGCCGGGCATCTGCAATTCATTGCCCGTAGCAATGATTCGAATGGTAAGACGGGGATATACCGGTACCGATTTCATACCGAGACTGGCCAGCAGGCCGGCAATGGGTGCCGTGATTACGGTTCCTTTTTTTATGACGAGTTCATCTTTTTTTAGTTCAGAACCGCGTTTCCTTACATGGGTTCCTTTTTCAATATCAGGATCAGTGATCTGAATGGCAGAGGAATGAACGATTGCTTTTTCCTGCATTATAATGGTATCCGATCCTGCCGGAAGCGGCGCCCCGGTAAAGATCCGCATGGCATGTTTTCTCTGCAATATTTCCGGTTGTGCATGACCGGCAGCCACGACACCCTGCAGGACCAGCGGGCTTTTGATATCCTCCGAATAGATGGCATAACCATCCATCGAAGACTGATCAAAGGGTGGAATATCCAGCGGAGAAAAAATATCTTCAGTTATCGCTAGCCCTGTCGAATTCGACACTTCCTTAACGGCCGGTTGTACGCGGTACAGGCTGGCAGCGATGAGTTCGCGCGCCTTTTCTACTGAAACAAGTTCGTTTGATTCCATTAGATTCGCTGACGATGAATGATAATTTTGCTCAGCCATTTCACATATCGTCTCCCGGTAGCTTTGTCGGTGGGTGAAACCAATGGTATGCGATCGTCCAGTTGAGTAATATTTGTTCCATTCTTACTTGTCACGATCATTACATGATTTCCGGTTTCGCTGTTGAAAATTTCATTCCAGGAAAAAAGTACCTTATAACCATCGGTGGCCTGGCATTCGATATAATATTCGCTGAGCACTTTCGGGTTTTCATTGTTGAATGGAATCGCTGACAGAATATCTTTCAATAATACACCATCGATATTTTTCATCAATCCCTTCGGTTGCATGTCATGTGAATAAATACGGAGACTATCCATATGCACTAAAGTATAGCCGGATAGTTTTGAGATATCAATGTTTTCCTCTTTCAAAACTTCTCCCGATACCGAAAAGCTTTCACTGGTTTTTTGTGCTTCCGATGTTTGCAACAATAAGAACCCAAAATAAAAGAAAAGGAAATATTTCATTCTGATAATTTATCCTCCGATAGTGATCATAGGGCGATTATGAATGGATGCAGCGTCCAGCATTTCGAAGGTTCCTGAAAACTGGCCGCCCAGTTGTCTGGCTTTTGACCGGATAGATGCATGTATTAGCCCCGTCACATCCTCCTTATTTCTGAGTGGGGTCAGCAGATCCGTTTCGCCGGTAGAAAAAAGGCAGTTCTTTAATTTCCCGTCTGCCGTGAGCCGCATACGATTGCAGGTGTTGCAGAACGGAGCACTCATCGCACTGATGATCGCGAAAGAGCCAACATGTCCTGGTATCATAAAATTTTTTGCAGTGTCGTGCAATTCATTTTCTACCGGAAGGAATTCGAATTGGGTGCCAATCTCAGAAAACATATCCTGCATGGAAAAAACTTTATTACCTGTCCACCGGTTCCCGCTGAAGGGCATAAACTCAATAAAACGAATCTGGATCGGAATATGCATGGTCCACCGTATAAAATCATTGATTTCGTTTTCATTGAATCCCTTCATCACCACGACGTTTATTTTTACTTTAAATCCATGATGTAATAAAAGTTCAATATTGCTGCGGACCCTGTGAAAGAGATTTCGGCGGGTAACCAATAGGAATTTGTCGGGCTGAAGTGTATCGAGACTGATATTGATGGTCCTGATATTCGAAGCTTTTAGAACGGTAATGAACTCATGGATGCGCGTGGCGTTGGTGGTCATCACCATTTCAACCGGCAATGCACTCAGCGACTCAATGATTTTTGCGGCATCTTTTCTTACCAGCGGTTCGCCGCCTGTCAGCCTGATTTTTGTAACACCTTCCATCACAAATAACCTGGCCAGTTGTTCCACTTCTTCCGTTTGCATTAAACGGGCAGCGGGCGTGAAATCATATTCTTCATCCGGCATACAATAAAAGCACCGCAGGTTACAGTTATCTGTGAGGGATATGCGAAGATAATTGTGCACGCGGCCAAACTCATCCTTGATCATAGCGTATCATTTTCTGAAATCAGATTTTTATAATCCTCTTTCGTGTCAATATCAATATTCCCTTTTTCGAATTCGACGGAACAAACATCGGGAAGATTTAATTTCACGATGTTTTTGGCCCCCTGGTTTCCATTCAGTGATTTCAACTGATTAAAATATTCCTTACTAAATAGTACCGGTGTGCCCAGGGTGCCGGCATAGGAACAGGCAACGATCCTTTTTCCTGATTGGGCTTTCATCTCCAGCATCATTCTGAACAGATCAGACGAAACATGGGGCTGGTCGCTCACGGTCAGGATAACAGAATCAACATCCGAAAGTAAGACTTGTTTGATGCCGGCAGAAATTCCTGATCCCATGCCTTCGGACCAGCGTTCGTTGTAAACGACAGTGGCTTCCAAATCCGAAATGCTCTCCGATATGAGGTCGGACTGGTATCCTGTAACACAGATAACCGGATCAAGAAGCGCATTTATTGCTTCGCCGATGATATGCTGCAAAAAAGTTTTGTTATTATACATCATCAGCTGTTTGGGTTCTCCCATGCGTGATGAATTTCCGGCTGCCAGTATAATGATTCCTGTTTTACTCATGATGCAGGACTGATCGCACGGTTATGGATGGCTTCTTTTTTCAGTTTCAGCGGCGATCCGGATTTCCCGGCTAAAAATGCTTTCACTTCGGAAATGATAGAAAGCGCTATTTCTGTTGAATTTTCTGCGCCGATATCAAGTCCCGCCGGTCCGTGTATTTTTGAAAGCTGTTCTTCGTTTAATTGAATTCCCTGATCATTCAGGTCAGACAGCATGCGATCACGCTTTTGTGCGGGACCAAGCAGACCTATATATCCGAATTCCTGTTGTACGATATGTGATAGAAAGACCAGATCGTAATTGTAATTATGACTCATCAGTAAAAAAACGGTCTGGTTATCTGTTTTTATCTTAGTAAGAATATCGGCTGACCTGCTGCATATTACTTTTGACGCATTAGGGAAACGTTCCGGAGTCGCATAATTAGGTCTTCCATCCACCACGTTTGCTAACCATCCCAGCGTCGCAGCCATTTCAACGAGTGGTTGAATATCATTGCCGGCACCTGCGATCACAAGAGATACGGGACGTTCGATATATTCGATAAAAGCAGTACAAGTTGTCTGCTCTATATCCACATCCAGGAAAGAAGATTGTTTTTTTGCATAAGCGGTATTGATCTGCTCTGTTAATAAATCCTTTAACGGTTTAGTCAGATTACTATGTATAACATTTTTCAAATACAATAAACTGGTCCCCGGTTGTATTTTTTTCATTGAAAAAAGAGTAACCAGCATGGCGTCTTCACCTGCATTTGAAATGAGCCGCAATAATTCCACCGGATTTTGCTGATCATCCTTTTTGATGGGTTCAAACAAAATATGTACGACACCATTGCATCCCAAATGAAGTCCGTATTGAATATCGTCTTCACCTGCCGAATCGTAACTGATGAGTTTATTTTCTCCCGTAGCCATAGCGAACAGCGCTTTTTGCAACGCATCGCCTTCAAGGCAACCGCCACTGATGGCACCGGTTATCTTCCCGTCATCAGTAACCAGCATGCGCGCACCCGGTCGCCGGTACGAAGAGCCATCGACCCTTACAACAGTGACCAGTGCAACCTGTTTGTTTTGCAAAATCGCTTTACCATATGCCTTTATGATTTCATTCAGTTCTTTCATGATCATCAAATCGCGGTTAAATCAAAAGGCAGTTTTCTAATCCTTTTTCCCGTTAAATCAAAAATAGCATTCGTGAGAGCGGGTGTGAAGGGAGGCAATCCGGGTTCACCAACACCTCCGGCTGCTCCATCGTTTTCCATAATATACAATTCTACCGGTGGAGCATTGGTAATCCGTGGCATATTATAATCGTAGAAATTTTTTTGCTGAACCAGTCCGTCTTTAAAAGTGATTTCGTGAATCGTGGCTGCTCCCAGCGCCATCACGATGCTGCCTTCAACCTGTGCCCTGATAATATCAGGATTTACATACCAACCGCAATCCATCACGACCCATACCTGGTCAATTTTTATTTTGCCAGCATCATCTCTGGAAACTTTTACAACCTGACCGACGGTTGTGCTGAAACATTCTGTAATCGCCACACCATATCCTTCATTCTTCTTCCTGTTTTTCCATCCGGAAATTTCTTCCATTTTATCAATCTGCTTTTGTACTCGTTCATCTTTCAGATAAGACCTTCTGAAATCGAGCGGATCCTTACCAGCCGCGATAGCCAGTTCGTCCATAAAACTTTCGTATGCGAATCCATTGGTGGATGCGTATACTGAACGCCACCACATGATGGGTATCGGTGTTTCAAAAGGTACATCCGCAATGCTGAGGTTTTTGATACTATCATAGTAGGATGCCAGAAATCCTTCGGTTGTGCTGGAATTCGGCTTACCCCGTTCAGTCCCTTGCCAGTGATCTATATTTTGTCCGGCCATCCGGAATTTGAACGCACTGATTTCTCCATTCGCAACGGCGCCCTCACAATGGTAAGTAACGCCCGGGCGATACGGACCCTGCGTCATATCGTCTTCGCGTGACCAGGTAACCTGTACCGGGAGACCGATTTCTTTTGAGATCAAAGTGGCTTCATGCGGATAATCCAGAAAGGCTTTTCTTCCAAAGCCACCACCCAGGAAAGTCATATTCACCACTACGTCTTCCATGGGCAAATTCATTTCCTTGCTTAAAAATGACTGCACCCAGTCGGGAGCCTGTATTGGTCCCCAGATCTCCAGTTTCTTTTCCTGGTAATGGGCAATACAATTCAGGGGTTCCATGCAGGCATGTGCCTGATAGGGCGTCTGATACATGATATCAATCTTGTTTTCTGCATTACTTAGCATGCTGTCGGGATCACCCTGCTTTTTTAAAGAAAGACCTTCATTGGTTTTCAGAGCTTCTTCCTGTTGGCTGTAAATATCTGCGGAATCCATATGTGTGAAGCCGCTGTCGTCCCATTCCACTTTCAATGCTTTCCTCCCCTTCATAGCTGTCCAGGTGGAGTCTGCAACTACTGCGACACCTTCACGATAAGTACCGAAAACGGCCATTTTGATTTTCAACACTTTTTTTACACCGGGTATTTTCAATGCGGCAGACTCATCAAAGGATTTCAGTGTACCGCGCATACGGGGGTTCCTTTCCACGACTGCAAAAACCAACCCGGGAATTCTTTTATCCAGTCCGAAGATGGCACTGCCATTGGTTTTTAAAGGTGTGTCCCTGCGATGCAGCGGTTTGCCGATTAAAGTATATTCAGAACGTGGTTTCAGTTTCACGTTTTTAGGAGCCTCCAGTTTGGATGCGTCTACCACCAACTCTCCGTAATGAAAACTGCGGCCCGTTGGTTTATGAAATACATGACCACTCTTTGCGTAACATTCTGAGGCCGGAACATTCCATTTGGCAGCAGCCGCCTGAATCAGCAATTCACGAGCCGATGCGCCGAGTGTTAATAAATTTTTATAGGAACCACGGATAGTTGAACTGCCCCCGGTTATCTGACTCCCATATTTTTTCTGATTTCCCTCGGCAAAGATCACTTTGATATTGGCTAAATCAACTTCCAGCTCTTCTGAAATAATTTGCGGAACAGATTGAAAAGAACCCTGACCCATTTCCGCGCGGTGATCAACCAGCGTCACTTTCCCTGAAGTGTCGATGAGGATCCAGGCATTCATTTCTATTTCGGGTTCCAAATTATTCAGTGCGGTATCTGTTATGATACGGCCCGCTTTGGCAGATACCGGTAAATAAAATCCAAGGAAAAGTGCTGCCCCGGTTAATCCGCTGTTCTTTAAGAATTTTCTGCGCGACAAGGATATAGCTTCTGTAATATTTTCCATAAATCATTGTTTAGGTGCATATCCGCCTTTATTAATCCATTCATTCCATACATTCACAAAAGCACTATAACTCATTGGCGGAGGTGTTCGTCCTTCACCCATATTCCAGGCTACTTTTACCAATGTATCCTTCGAATGTTCTAAAAGTTGTGCTTTATTTCTATGCCCGTTTAAATTGTAATTCATAATTTGAAGAGCCAGCTGTCTCGGTGATTTTCCCTGAAAAACCATCTTCATATTCGCGGGTGGCAACTGCCATTTTGGATTGCCCGGAGGTGTATGCAATCCGGGAACGTTTGTCGGCTGGTGACAGTTCGAACATTTGGCTGCATAGAGTCCGGTGCCATCTGGTCCGCGCACAACATTCATGGTGTGTACATGATTGTCGTCGCCCTGCAGGGGTGCGTCGCCGGCCGGATGGCAATTCATACACCTTGGGCTCATCAGCACTTCATATACTTTCATAAAAGCTTTGACAGATTCAATGCTGTCTTTTTTTACACCATCAGCTGTATCACTCATGTGAAAATCACTTTTATACTTCATGGAAGAAGTCAAAGCGATCATAGAAAAAACAAGTGTAAGAACGATCATTGTTTTTCCAGGTAAATAATTGTGCGATTTGATTTCTGAATGCAGTTTCATAATCAGGTGTTAGTTTAAACTGTATCAAATTTTTACCGGTGAGACAGAATTTTTTGTCTGACCTGTATTGCTTTTCGTTTTTTGCATTTCCGCTGCGATGTGGATCGCTTTACGAATGCGCAGGTAGGTACCGCACCGGCAAATATTTCCCGACATAGCTTCGTCAATATCCTGGTCCGTCGGATTTGGATTTTCGCGAAGCAGCACTGCCGCCGACATGATTTGTCCGGAATGACAATAACCGCATTGCGGCACATCAATTTCCTGCCAGGCCCGTTGCACCGGATGATCATTATTAGCAGAAAGACCTTCGATCGTCACTATTTTTTGTCCCTCGGCCCGGCTGACTTTTGTCACGCATGAACGAACGGCTTCACCATTCAGATGTACCGTACAGGCACCGCACTGTGCGACGCCGCAACCATATTTGGTTCCGGTCAGGCCAATGATATCGCGGATCACCCATAGCAGCGGCATATTGGGATCCACATCCACCTGATATGTTTTTTGATTGACATTTAAAGAAATCATGAGTTGGAAATTATGATAGTTGATACTTAACCATAAGAATTATATACAAAAATTAAACCTTTTTCAGATCGAATGGCATTTTTCGGATCCGGTCACCCGTTGCCGCGTAAATGGCATTTGCAAGAGCAGGTGCAAAGGCAGGCAGACCGGGTTCGCCAACTCCTTTCACTTTTCCACCTTCGGCCAGGATCAACACCTCAATTTCGGGCACTTCCTGGATCCTGATCAGCGGATTGTCATAAAAATTATGTTGCATACATTTCCCGTCTTTTAAAGTGATCCCTGGTTTGATGGCTGCTCCCAAAGCCATAACGATGGCACCTTCCACCTGGTTTTTTACATTGTCAGGATTGACAACTTCACCCAGATCGATAACGGCAAAGACTTTATCAACTTTTATCGATTGATCGGGTTGAACAGTCACTTCCACCACCTGAGCGCAGAGTCCGGCAAAGAATTCCCATTGAGCCATACCACGCCCCCTGTTTTTAGGAAGTGGTTCATCCCAGTGTGAAAATTCTCTTGTTTTCAGCAGGACTCTTTTTAAATCGGAAGGTTTGGAAAGAAGTTCCAAGCGGAAATTCATCGGATCCTTATTTGCTTTATAAGCCAGCTCATCAATAAAACATTCATGACAAAAAGCAAGTGTGGAACTTGTTACAGATCTCCATGCTGCGACGGGCACATGAAAATCTGCTCTGACGTAGGAAGTTTTGAGATTCGGAATTTCATAAGCCTGTTCACCGATGCCTTCCACCATGGTACCGTCTACTTTTTTTATGTCATATGCGGGGTTCATTGCTTCCTGAAAAGAAGGACTTATCACTTTATGCTGAAATGAAATCAGTTTACCATCTTCTGAAAAACCACCTTTCAATTGCGAAAATGTCATGGGCCTGTAGGGGCCGAGTTCGGTTGTGTCTTCCCGTGACCAGAGTACTTTAACCGGCTGGCTCAGATTTTTTGCAATACCAACGGCTTCAATCACGTAATCAACATTCAATCTTCTTCCCAGTCCGCCGCCGACAAAAGTGCTGTGCAGTTTAATATTATCTGGCATGAAACCGATGTATTTGTGCACGTCATTTTCACCACTTCCTGTAATGGAACTGGGCACCTGGGTGGAAGTCCAGATTTCTACCTGGTCGCCCCGAACCTGTGCCACGCAGTTTATCGGCTCCAGTGTATGATGTGCAACCATCGGTGTTTCATAGAAAGCCTCTACGTTTTTCTCCGGAGGAAGGTTAAGGCTGTCAACCGATCCGATTGTTTTATCCAGCACACCCTCTTCCCGGGAAAGCTCACGCAGATGTTTTTCATAATCTACGGAGTTAAAATTTTCATATCCTTTATTGTCCCACTCGATTTTTAATGTTTTGCGGGCCTTCAGGGCAATCCAGTATGATTTGGCAATCACGGCCACTCCGACCGAATGATAGCGACCCATGATTCGTTCCACCTGCACTACTTTTTCGACACCAGGAATTTTCAGCGTTTCCGACGCGTCAAAACTTTTTAAAGTACCGCCAATCACCGGACTTCTTGCCACCGTTGCATATAACATACCCGGAACCTGCACATCGATGCCGAATTGTGCGCTGCCGTTTGTTTTGAGCGGAACATCCGGACGTTTCGCCATCTTACCCAGAATCCTGAAATCTTTGGGGTCCTTGAGTTTAGGTTCTTTAGGCAATTCGAGTTTGGATGCATCTGCTACCAGCTCACCATAGGTGAAGGTCCTGTTCGTTGGTTTATGAAAGACTTTACCATTCTCTGCATAGCAGTCGGATTCATCTGCCTGCCATCTCGCACTGGCTGCTTTGATAAAAACTTCTTTGGCAGAAGCACCAACTTTTCTCAGATCCGTATAGTTGGTCCGGATCGAAGAGGAACCACCGGCACGCTGTCGGTTGCCAAACGGTTTTTCCCCATTGGTGTTTTTGATGGTCACCTGGTCAAGCGATACTTCAAATTCTTCGGCAATGATTGCAGGGATGGATTGAAAGGTACCCTGACCCATTTCGGGTTTTGTATTGAAAATAGTGATGGCTCCGCCGGATTCTACCAGTATATAAGGCGTAAAATTCCCTGATTCAATGATGTTTGTCGCGATGATCGTATTACCACGAACATTTATTCCCAGCCAGAGTGCGATACCTGCTCCTCCTGCATTTTTAATAAACCTGCGCCTCGAAACCTGGATCATTGAAGTAGAATTTTAGAAGAATTAACTGCAGGCCTGATCCTCCGAAAGCCTCCATAAATTTACTTATATTCTCATATTTCCGCCCGTTAGTTTTATTGGATGCATACATATACCACTTAACCTCTGTGAGTAATCCTGGATTCAAAAGTGAACGCATTGTATCGCAAACGAACAGTTCCCATTCATTTAATTCATCATAGATTACTGATTATAAAGGAATTAATCTGTGGCATTTTTATTAGTTATTAAATCTCAGAAATGCTGATAAATTACTTCAAAATTGCCAGGCGCAATCTTATAAAAAACAAGGGGTAAGTAGCCTTCGTTCAAAGCCCATCAAATTAGTTATATTTAATTATTAAGATTCTATTCTGTAAACGATGCGATTGAATAAATGGATTGTATTCACATCGGAGCTTTTAATGGGTTTACATTCACCTGAAATAAAAAACCCGGTACAAATAGATTATATACTTACTGTTGATTCAACAGATTTTTCCGGATATAATGTTGAAATGCAGATACACAATGCACCGCATGTTTTTAAACTCGCGATGGCCACACATCATGAATATGATGATCGTTTCTGGCGGTACATTCAAAATTTTAAAGTAACCTCTTCGCAGGGAAATGTAAAATTTGTAAAATCAGATAGTGCATTGTGGCAGATATCCGTTACAGGTGATAATGCTTTCATCCGTTATAAAATAAATCTGCCTCAGCAATCGTCCCGTTTTGCGCATAGGCCATTTTTATCTTCTATGGGCGGACTGGTTGGAGATATTCATTCGTTTATGTATATGCCGGATGAAATGAATATTTCTTCCACAGTAACATTTCATTTGCCCAAAACATGGCAAATAGCTACTGGTCTTGAACCCACAAAAAAAATAAACATTTTTACTGCATCTTCTGCTGAAATTTTGCTTGATTGCCCTGTATTGATTGGTCGTTTACACAAATGGGATTTTAACGCTGATGATGTTACGTATACCATTGCTTACCTGCCGGTTGACGGCGCGGCAGCATTTGATTCTTCAACGCTTGTAAACGATACAAAAAAAATTGTGCAGCAGGCTGTAAACTTATTTCACGGCATTCCCTATAAACATTATACTTTTTTGCTGGAAGATGGTGTAAATGGTGCGATGGAACATTCTAATTCAGTAACGCTTGGAGCACCTTCCAGGATGCTGGCAACCGACATGAAAGAATTGTATGAAGAACTTGCACATGAATTTTTTCATACATGGAACCTGATGAGCATAAAACCTGCTGAATACACGCCATTAAATTATGGTCAACAGCAAACCTCTGCGGGTCTTTGGTTTAGTGAAGGATTTACGATGTTTTATGCTGACCTTCTATTACGACGCGCCGGTTTGCCGTTGGCAGATATTGCAGATTCAACCCGAATCTCCCATTTGCAATCATTAATTGCCAGGTACTATAGTGCTGAAGGAAACACGATCATTGCCCCTGTCAAAGTGAGCATTGCATCAAATGAACTACCCGGAATGCTGGGAGATTATACTGCCAGTGTGCATTTACAGGGCGAATTACTTGCTTCTATGCTTGACCTGATGATCAGAAATGCATCTGATAGTAAAAAAAACCTCGACGATGTAATGAAGCTAATGTATAAACGTTTTCACGATAGAGGA
>JABDDT010000058.1:215-21180 GCA_013287475.1 Bacteroidota bacterium | reverse complement strand
TGGACTGGGAATCATTTCAGCCGCTGGACTAACATCACAGGTATTTGATAATACTTTAGTTTATAATACCAATTTAACGCCGGATTTGAAATTTTCAGCATTGGGTGGTTTTGAATATTGGAAATCGAACTTTAACAATTCAAATACTGGTGCACAGACATTCAATTTTAATCTGAATGAATTACAACTAAGTACTGCCCAATACACAGATATCATCCAGAATGGGAAAACAGTTATTCCTCCTACTGTGTTTAAAGACATCACCACTGAAATACAATCATATTTTGCAATAGCTGATTTCAACTTTAAGGATAAATTTTTTCTAAAAGGTACTTTCCGTGCAGATGGATCCAGTAAGTTTGGCGCAAACAACAAATATGCTTATTTCCCTTCAGTCGGAGCAAAATGGAATATTGCCAATGAGGATTTCATGAAAGACAATAATGTCTTTTCCGGTCTGGCTCTTCGCGCAACCTGGGGGATTACGGGCAGCCAGGACTTCCCGGCTGGTGCTTCCATTGACCAGTATTCTTATTTTTCTTATGGTTCAGCAGGTCAGGTCAATGCAGGAAATCCGAATTTGAAATGGGAACAAACTGCACAGTATGATTTCGGTCTTGACTTCTCTTTACTGAAGGGCAGGGTTACTGGTACTATTGATTATTATAATAAGGATAAAACGAATATCCTTTTTCAGGGAATTGTAATTCAACCAGCACCACCGGGAGCGACCGTTTGGTTTAACCTTCCAGGTCACCTGATTAATAAGGGCATTGAAGTATCTGTCAGCGCTACCATTGTAGAGCACAGGGATTTCTCGTGGGATCTTTCAGCAAACTTCGCGACCAATAATAACATCATAACAAATTTTTATAATCCGGGATCAAAAAACCCTATAGCGATTTATACTGGTCAGATCAATGGTCAGGGTGTATCTGGTACACTTGCTCAAATCATTACCAACAATCAACCGGTTGATGAGTTCTGGTTGAAACCATTCCAGGGATTTGATCAAAAAGGAAACCAAATCATCGGCGCGAATCCTCAGTTTGCGGGTAACCCGAACCCGAAAACTTTGTTTGGTGTAAGCACAACCCTGAGATATAAAAAGCTGAGCCTTGTAATTAATGGTGGCGGATCCAGCGGATTCCTTATTTACAATAACACAGCTACGTCAGTTACGAATATATCAGGAATTACAAGCGGAAGGAATATTGACCAGAATGCATACAAATCAGCAGAGCAACCAAGCAGCGGTGTTGGTGCTTCTACACGCTTCCTGGAAGACGGAAGCTATTTCAAATTACGAAACGCTGCACTTACATACAGTTTTGGAAACGTAGGCAACTACCTTAAAAATTTGAATGTATTTGTAAGTGGTACCAATCTGTTTGTAATCACTGGTTTCTCCGGATTCGATCCTGAAGTGAATATTGATAAATCAAACAACGGGTACCCATCCAGTTCTATAGAATATATTCCATATCCTACCCCTAAGAGTTACGTGGTTGGAGTAAATTTTGCACTTTAAACTTAATAAAAAGAGTATATGAAAATATCAAAATATTTTAAAATCTCCTCCCTTCTGATCTTAACCGGGCTGGCAGGATGTACAAAACTCACAGAGACCTACAAGACTACAATACCGGCGTCTCAGGCCGCCACAGTATTGACAGCGAATTTATTATTAACGAAGGCTTATAATGATATTCCGGCTCCGTTTGTAGGCCAGGACGAGGTTTTTTCTCTGGAAGAAAATTCAACAGACGAGTCCCTGGTACCCACCAGAGGTGGTGACTGGGATGACAATGGAGTTTGGCGGGTGATTCATAATCATACATGGAATGCTGATCATTCGCAGGTATTGAACGTGTTTAACAATCTAAACTCTATGAGTTACGACGCAACGAATGTGCTTGTACCGGCATTCGGCGCCTCAAAGGAGCAAATCGCTGAAGCCAGGGTTTTAAGGGCCATCGCATTATATTATCTGTTGGATTTGTATAATCAATTCCCTTTCAGAAACCCGGGTGATACACTTTTAAATGCACCGAAAGTTTATGTGGGCCAAGCTGGTATCGATTTTATCATTAATGAACTTACTACTGCGTTGCCGGATCTTGATCCTGCAAATGGCAAAGCAAAAATAAGTGCGGATGCTACTAAAGTCATGCTGATGAGATGTTACCTGAACAGGGGAGCTTACGCTAACAGGGCCACTCCCACTTTCAGTGATGCAGATATGCAGCAGGTTATTACATTAGGTAATCAAATTATTACAAGTGGCAAGTATTCATACATGCCTAATTATTTCGGGAATTTTAATTTCTCAAATTCCGGTTCTTCGGAAGCAATCTTTATTTACCCCAGTAGTTCAGGCCTGACAGTTAATAACCCGGGTATGCAAGCCCGCTGGATGATGGGCTACCATTATAACGAATATGACGGACAGGCACCCAATGCAGGCTGGAATGGTTTCTCTACGACCAGTGATTTTTATAACAGCTTTTCACTGGGTGGAACAACAAATTATTCTTTTAATGACACTGTGATTGATACTAGAATTGGCAGGAGAGTTAAATCTGATCCAACGCTTACTGTAAATTCTGGTATCCGCGCTGGGTTCATGGTTGGTCAGCAGGTTGATCAGAATAATGTCAACCTGAAAGATAGAAAAGGCAATCCTTTAGCTTTTGATCCGAACATCGCACCAACAATGATCGAAACTGGAACTAACCTGGAAGTAACCGGAATTCGTGTTACGAAATATGTACCCGATTTCTCTAATCCTGGTGGTTCATATTATTCAAGCAATCCTGGAAATTCACTTATGTTCATGCGCTATCCGGAAGTTGTATTGATGGTAGCTGAAGCTTATATGCGCGAGGGTACACCTGATAATGCATCGGCATTAGCTCTGGTTAACGGGTTAAGATCGGCCAGAGGCGCATCAACTCTTGCATCATTGCCATTGGGCCCTTCACCAAATGCAAATAGTTTGGTAGATGATCCTAATTGTTTGTTGGCAGAACGCGGTCGTGAACTGTATTGGGAATCTCTGAGGAGAACTGACCTGATTCGTTTTAACGTGTTTCTTACAACCTGGCAGTACAAACCATCAGATGATCCGAAATACCTATTGTTTCCTATACCGAATCAGTCTCTCGGAGTTAATCCGAATTTGACGCAGAATCCCGGGTATTAATTTATAAACCTTTCTTATTTATTACAAAAGGCCATTAATTTATAATGGCCTTTTGTAATTTCATCCATCATGCGTGAAACTTTTATTAGAGGAATTCATGCCTTTCTACATTATGAATAGTATCTCCAGGCCCCTTCTTTTTTTCTTCCTCTGTAGTTTTTTTTTATCCTTATCCTGTAGCCACAAGAAGGATGCAAAACCATTATTTGAACTGATTGAAAATTCAGGAGTTGATTTTAATAATAAAGTAACTGATGGCAAACTCGAAAATAGTTTTCTCTTTAGGAACTTTTATAATGGTGGTGGTGTGGCGGTCGGCGATTTGAATAATGACGGACTTCCAGATATTTTTTTTACCTCGAATATGGGGGACAATAAGATCTATCTGAATAAGGGCAATTTCAAATTTGAAGACATAACTAAACATTCCGGTATCGTTCAGGATAGTATGTGGAGCACAGGTGTGGTCTTTGTGGATATAAACCACGACGGATGGCTGGATATTTATGTGTGCAATTCAGGGCATATGACTTCAGGTCATAGGAAGAACCAGTTGTACATCAATAACCACGACATGACTTTTACAGAATCTGCAGCCAAATATGGCTTGGACATTTCTGCTTATGCTACACAAGTTTCATTTTTTGATTATGACAATGATGGGGACCTGGATTGCTTTATGATTGATAACAGCCCTATCCCTGTTAATACACTCAATAATTCCAATCGCCGTGATTTACCTGATCAGGAATGGCCTGTAGAAAATTTTTTAAAAGGCGGTGGTGACCATTTATTCAGAAATGATAATGGCCATTTCACCGAGGTGACCAAACAGGCTGGTATACATGGAAGCCTGATTAGTTTTGGATTGGGAGTTTCTGTAGGAGACATTAACGGAGATGGTTATCCTGATATTTTCGTTTCAAATGATTCTTATGAGAGAGATTATTTATATATCAATCAAAGGGATGGAACTTTTAAAGACGAAATGGAAGACTGGTTTGAGCATACCAGTTTCTCTTCCATGGGCGCAGATATCGCCGATATTAATAATGATGGTTATCCTGAGATTTTCACAACAGATATGTTGCCAGAGGATGATTACCGCTTAAAAACGCTTGGAGCATTCGATAATATTGATTTGTACAATGCAAAAGTAAAAGCTGGATTCTATCATCAATATGTGAAGAATTGTCTTCAACTAAATAACCAAAACAAGAAATTTATCGATATCGCAAATTATGCGGGCGTATCTGCTACAGACTGGAGTTGGGGCGCCTTGATGTTCGATATGGATAATGACGGTTACAATGATATTTATGTTTGCAACGGTGTAAATAAAGATGTAACCAATCTTGATTTTATGGATTTCTTCGCCAATGATGTATTGCAGAAAATGGTTTTAAGTGGCAAGAAGGAAGCGTCTGACGAGATTTTGAAACATGTACCCGTTCATCCTATGTTGCATAAAGCCTATAGGAATCTGGGAAATCTGCGATTCGAAGATGAGGGTGTGGCCTGGGGTTTTACACAGGCTTCTTTTGCTAATGGTGCAGCATATGCTGATCTAAATAACGATGGAGCCCTGGATCTGATTATAAACAATGAAAACGGACCGGCGTTCATTTATAAGAATAATGCCAGGGATTTAAACGGGAACAATTATATCGCGGTTAAATTAAAAGGAATTGGGGAAAATACATTTGCAATCGGAAGCAAGGTAAAAATCTATAAAGGATCCAGGATTTTTTACCGTGAATTGTTTCCAAGCCGTGGTTTCCAATCCTCCATGGATTATAGAATGATTTTCGGTTTAGGAAAACTAACACAGGTTGATTCAATGGTAATTACCTGGCCGAACGGTACCTCGGTCAGGTACGATCACCCGGAGCTTAACAAATTATACAATATAGAAGAGATTTTTTCTAAACCCGCCCCCATTATTGTCCAAAAGAGGAGAGATGATTCGACTTTATTGAGGTTGGTGAAATCGAATTTTGACAAACATATCGAAGACAATAATATCGATTTCTATTATGAGCATAATGTGCCCAAAATGCTTTCCCGTGAAGGGCCTAAGGCAGCGGTCGGAGACGTAAACGGCGACGGCCTGGAAGATGTATATATTGGAGGAACATCCGAGCATCCGGGTCAGTTATACCTGCAAACAGCAGAAGGTAAATTTGAAAAGAAAGATGAACCGGGTTTTTTACAGTTTAGTGATTTTGAAGACGAAGCCGTTTTATTTTTTGACGCGGATAATGATGGCGATCTGGATCTGTTTATCGGTCCTGGTGGTAATAATAATCAGCCCTCCAGCAGGCAAATGCAATATCGTTTATTCAAAAATGACGGCCATGGTAATTTCACAATCGACCCTGCTGCTTTTAAAGATAACCTTAACGGTGCGAATACAGCTATAGCTATCGCAAATGATTTTAATCATGATGGTTTCCTGGATCTTTTTGTTGGTGGCAGAAATACTCCCAGAGAATATGGAAGTTCACCTGCGAGTTATCTCTTTGTGAATGATGGAAAAGGACATTTTACTGACATAGCCTCGTCAAAAAATCCTGATATTTCCCATATTGGAATGGTAACCGGAGCCTGTTGGGCAAACATTAGTGATAGCCCTGATAAAGACTTGATCATCGTCGGGGAATGGATGAGCCCACGAATATTCAGTTTTAATAAAGATCATTTTGAGGAAGTACAAACCAACCTGAAAGAATTATTCGGATGGTGGGAACAAGTTGCAGTTGCAGATGTAAATGGCGATGGAAAAATGGATTTGATATTGGGTAATATCGGCGAAAATTTTTATCTGCGTCCAGATTCGGCACATCCGGTCAAGCTCTGGGTGAATGATTTTGATCAGAATGGAAATATGGATAATATTTTAAGCAGAACAATTGATGGGAAAGATATGCCTGTATTTTTAAAGCATGACATGGAATTCCAAATGCCTATTCTTAAAAAACAGAATTTAAAGCATGGAGAGTTTGCGAAGAAGACCATTCAGGACCTTCTTCCTGAGGAATTATTAAAGACCTCAGTGGTTAAAAAATTTAATTACTGTCCCTCAATAGTTGCAATTAATATTGGACACGGCCAATTTATTATTCAGAAGCTTCCGGCCATGGTGCAGTTCTCTTCTGTGAATGCGATTCAGTCTGCAGACCTGAATGGAGATGGATTTACGGATTTAATATTAGGAGGGAACGAATTTGGTTTCCTGCCCCAATTTGGCCGGCTTGATGGAAATTTCGGCGATATTTTATTGAATGACGGCAATGGTAATTTTTCGTTTGTTACCAATGCCCGGTCCGGATTAAACCTGCGTGGACAGGTAAGAGATATTGCCCTGATCAATGGACCGAAGAAAAAGCGTGTACTTTTTCTGATAAATGATGAATATCCTTTTCTGTATGAGTTAGAAAAACAGGTAAAAAGTAAAAAGTAAAAATTTAAAAGGAAATAGATCTCAATTTATTATGAAGCAGAAGTTGAGGATATGCATTATTTATTTACTGGTTTCCGGCTGGATGGTTTTCCTGAATAGCTGTAAGAAGACTGCGGTGAAACAGCCGGTTTTGTTTGAAGCACTTGAAGCTGGTAGAACAGGATTGGATTTCACCAATAAACTGACGCCGACACAGGAATTTAATGTGTTTAAATACATGTATTTCTATAATGGTGGCGGAATAGGTGTGGCTGATTTTAATAATGATGGTAAAATAGATATTTTCTTTGCCGGCAACCAGGTCCCAAACAAACTTTATCTAAATACAGGTGGTCTTCATTTCAAGGATGTAACAGTGGAAGCTCATATTCCGGAGGATGGTGCCTGGTCAACGGGTGTTTCGGTTGTAGACATCAATAACGACGGTCTCATGGACATCTATATATGCCGCGTAGGAAATCATGAAACACTGCACAGTAATAATCAACTTTTAATTTGTCAGGGCATTGATAAAAACGGCATCCCTTATTATAAAGATGAAGCAAAGGAATACGGCCTTGATTTTTCGGGCTTCAGTACACAGGCGGTTTTCTTTGATTTTGACGGAGATGGGGATCTGGATATGTATCTTCTGAATCATTCAATTCACCAGAATGGAACATTCGGTCCGCGGAATGAACGATTGGCTGTTTCAAATCCAAATTCTGGTGACCGTCTCTACCGGAATGACGGGAATAAAAAATTTACCGATATCACCAAAGAAGCAGGTATACATAGTTCGGTCATCGGTTATGGATTAGGTATATGTGCATCAGACATTAATCTGGATGGTTATCCCGACCTCTATATAGGAAATGATTTTCATGAAAATGATTATCTATACATCAATCAGCACAATGGATCTTTTAAAGAAGAGTTGAATGACCATATAATGCATACGAGCCAGTTTACCATGGGCGTTGATGTAGCAGATATTAATAATGATGCTTATCCTGAAATCGTCAGTATGGATATGCTGCCTTCAGATCCATATATATTGAAAAGGTCAGAGGGAGAGGACAATTATGAAACCTTCTTTACAAAAATTGGTTATGGTTACAATTATCAATATACCCGTAACAACCTGCAGCTGAACCGCAGGAATGGAACTTTCAGTGAGATCGGTTTGTATGCCGGGGTTTACGCATCTGACTGGTCATGGTCGCCTTTATTCTTTGACTTCGATAACGACGGGACTAAAGACTTATTCATATCCAATGGCATTCCGAAAAGACTTAATGATATTGATTATATCAATTTTATTTCAAGTGTTGACCTTCAGGAAAAAATGAAGTCGACCGGGTTGGATGAAAAAGACATGAACCTGATTGACAGGTTTCCTCAAATCAAAATCCCGAATAAATTTTTTAAAAGCAATCCTGATCTCCAATTTACAGATATTAGTTCTGAAATAGGGAACAACCCGAATACATATTCTAACGGGGCTGTTTATGCGGATTTTGATAATGACGGTGATCTTGACGTATTGGTCAATAATATAGATGATCCTGCATTGCTCTATGAAAATAAAAGCAACGACAGAAAGGATAAAGCATTTATTGAGATTAAACTTAAAGGATCTGAAAAAAATATTAATGCGCTGGGAGCGAAGATTGTACTTTTTGCAAATGGCGGAATTCGAACATATGAGAAGTATCCGGTTAGGGGATTTCTTTCAAGCATGGAAGGTCCTGTGCATATTGGTTTAGATAAAACGACTGTGGACTCGGCATTTCTGATTTGGCCGGATAATAGCTTCCAGGCCATTCAACTCAGGCCACTGGATACATTGATTAGTTTTGCCTACCAGCGGGGATTACCAAAATATGATTATTCCATACTTAGAAATTATTTTAAAAATACAACTAGTCCGGTCGAAGATATTACAGTTCAAACAAACATTCTATATAAACATGTGGAGAATACTTTTCATGAATTTGAGCGTGAGCCTCTGATTCCTCATATGTTGTCTACGGAAGGCCCTTCGCTTATTGTTGCAGACTTCAACCACGATTCTCTTGATGATGTTTTTATCGGTGCATCGAGGCATGGAAAAAGTGCCGTCTATCTTCAGCAGAAATCAGGGAAGTTTCTGAAAACTGATCAACCCGGATTGGAAATGGATACAAATTTTGAATTTGTAGCTTCCTGCGTGGCGGATATCAATAACGATGGTTTCCCTGACCTGGTTTTTGCCAATGGAGGCAATGAATTTTATGGAAAGGACGAGCAACTAAGGCCCCGGGTTTATTTGAATGATGGTAAGGGAATTTTCACACGGGACCCTGCGGCTTTTGATAACCTGTTTATAAATGCCAGTGCGATGGTCTCTCTGGATTTTAACGGAGATGGATACCCGGATTTATTTATTGGGGGGAGGTCAGTTCCATTTAATTATGGCCAGATTCCCAGATCCTACCTGTTATTAAACGACGGCCGGGGAAAATTTACGGACGTGACGGACCAGGTTGCTCCAGGCCTCGCTAATATTGGATTTATAACTAGTGCGATCTGGTTCGATATAAACAATGATGGGGAGAAGGATTTAATTGTTTCGCTGGAGTGGGGTGGTATTGAAGCTTTTATCAATCACAAAGGTAAATTTGAAAGAAAGGAACTCACTGACAAAAAAGGATGGTGGAATTTTATATTACCGGTTGACCTGAATAATGACGGACAGACAGACCTGATCGTAGGTAACCTTGGATTAAACAGCCGGTTAAAAGCAACCGATAAGGAACCGGTTCGCCTTTATTACTATGATTTCGACGGGAATGGTAAAAAAGACCAGGTACTCTCTTATTATCTGGATGGTCGCGAATTGCCATTTGCAAGTAAGGAAGAATTGGAAAAACAGGTACCTAGTTTAAGGAAGAAGTTTTTGTATGCGGAAGATTTTGCGAAAGCTAAATTTACTGATATTTTTTCACGTGAGGATTTAAACAAAGCAGATGTATTAACAGCGAATTATTTTTCAAATGCGGTACTGATCAATCATGGGAATTTAAAATTTGAAGTCAAAGCCCTGCCTTGGGAAGCCCAATTATCTTCTTATCGCGATGCTGTAGTTGTTAATGCAAACAGCGACAGCTTGCCGGATATTTTACTCGTGGGAAATTATTATGAAAATAATATTCAAATGGGAAGGTATGATGCAGATTTCGGTACTCTACTAATCAATCATGGTAACGGAAATTTCCAAACAGAAAGTTTGAATGGAATCCAGATCAAGGGTCAGGTCAGACATATTAAGAAATTGAAGATCGGTAAAAAAGAAGCGTTTATCCTTGCCAGAAATAATGACAGCACGATGGTTATTCAATTCAAAAATAAATAACCTGAATTAATCATTTGGAATCTGTTACTTCAAAAAAGGCGGTTGTTTTTCCAGGCAAACCTTCCTGAGAAATTCCCTGAATAACCACGGCAAATTTTCCTTTCAGGTCAGATGTGTAAAAAGTCAGGTGGGCTTTCCCATTTTGCCCGGTGGAAATTTGGGGAGCCCAATATAGTACGTTTCTGAAATCAGGCATATGACTATCCTGTTCTGCTCTGGTTGCATAAGCAGGTGAATAAAATTCGCGTTGTTCCTGCAATCCGTCATATTCAACTACCAGTGAATTAGGATCAATTTGTGTAACGCCGAGCTCTCCACTATAAGACTTTACATTTACGATTCCTTCAAATACAGAAGAGCCGATATAATAATCATGCGTCACCACTCCAATCTTCCAGATTTTCAATGGATCAAGTGCGATGATTTTTGAAGCATCGGAAATCGGTATACCATCCAATAGAATCAGAGGATCTTCTTCAAAATATGTTCCGAAAAGCCTATTCCTGACTTTAAAAGTAAATTTATCTCCTTCTTTTCTTAGACGTACATCTTCTACAAATTCACGCAGTACTTCTTCCATAGTTTGGAAGCGGGTATAGTCATCGAGAATATATAACCTGTCAGGTTTTCCATAGAATGCATTTGTATCTATGATTTTTTTTACATATTGACGTTTTTTATCCATAGCATAGGTATTCCCAACCTGGTTACTGACACTATGATTCAGAAGTGTATTTGCCTTTTCTCTAAAATCTATTAATGAAGGGAGTGTATAAGAAGAAAATTTATCAGAATATGATTTGCTGATATCAATCCGGTAATTAGAATCTTTCTGTAATGCGGGTTGGACAATGATTGCATTATTTTTATAAATGTCCTTAAATGCAAAGCGGATAATACCCTGCGCATCACTGGTTGCGGAACTGAATGAATTGTCGGCGCCCGGAATACTGAGGAATGCACCCGAAGCGCCAACCGCCAATCCGGTAGATTTATTTATTATTTTACCATTTATAACGGGTCCTTCAATTTCAGGAAGGAATTCAAAAGAAGGCTTTTTGTAATCGAATAATTCATTCCATTTAAATCTTCTCCATCCCTGAGTGAGTAACAAATTATCCAGGGCCTCATCTACTGTCTTATCCGGATTTGTGAAATAATATTCGGGTGATTCTATATTACCGTTAAGGTCTGAACTCAGAAATAAATAAGAAAGAATATTTTGTTCCGGAACGCCCTGTAGCGAATCAATCAGGAAAACAGACATAGAGAGATTTCCTGCACTGGGTAGATTGGTAGAATTAGTGGTCACGTCAATATTGACTTGTTTTCTGGTATCATAAACCGCCTGATCAGTTTTAGTCAGAATAGACAATGTTTCCTTTGGTCGTTTAAATACCAATCGTTCGCAAACCGGCTGCCTGAGGTGATTGAATAATGTTATACCGGTAATACCATCTCCAAGGTCTTTTTGGTCGATAAAAAAACTTGCTCCTCCGTCTTTGACCAGTGAAGTCTGTACATTTTTTATTACTTGTCTTGTCTGGGCAAAAAGGTATATGTTGGTATTGTTGAATTCAGGAGTAGCACCTACCGTTATTTTGAATTTGCCGGCTTCTTCCAACATAACACTCATTACAAAACCGTTTTCTTCTGCTTTGGGTAATTGTTGTTTTATCAAACTATCGTCGAGACGGAGGACGGCAAAATAGGCTGAATTTTTTTCAGGTCTCAGCAGAAAATAGCCCATACCGTTGTGCTGTGATTGAAATTTTGTAATTGTATCATTATTCTGATTTACAATCACTCCCCCACATTCAAGATCGCGTCCGTCTTTGCCAATTGCCTTAAATGCAATTTTTCCTTTGAATCCGATAACTGCGTTTCCGCCCTCAGGAAAAAATTGTATGGAAGCAAATGATTTTAATGAGGGCGCGGACACCGATTTCTTTAAAGTATTTATAATGTGCAATGTAGATTCATAATAAAAATCCGGAGAAAAGTTTTTCATCCAGCTGGTATATGCACGGAAAATATAATTTCCTGAGACCAAAAAACCAGGAAGAGAGAGAGAGCCATTCCCGCTACCGTTTAACATGGGAATCTTGGTTTGCATGACGGGCTTAAGATCCTTGTTGAGGATCTCAACATAAGTAATACTACTGGTGGTAAGAGGTTTGTGAAATGACGCATCCACCGAATATATCTTAAACCAAACGGTTTCTCCTGCCAGATAAAATGATTTATCTATATGAACGAATAGTTTTTCCTGAAGATTGTTGGATTGGTAATTTTGGAATTGCCGCTGCAGGTTTTCTGTTAGCTGATTCTGAGCAGAAAGTAAACCGTAATTTAACAGGAAAAAAAATAAACCAGCACGTCTTTTCATTTCGAATATTTTATTGCCAGAAAGGTGGTTGAATATTTGTACCTCCCTGGAATCTGCAGTCTAAGCAATCTTTATAAGTGATTTTCATAATAGGGGGCGGAGGAAGATTGGACACAAAATACCAAAGTTGATATGCTGTATCGGGGTAATTCCATACAAATGGATTATTGGGATCTGTTGCGATGTCTTTAATAGGACAGTTGAATGGCGGGTTTGAATTCCATCCTGGCAGACTTTGATTGCTGATGAATAGACGCTGTTCCGTAACCGAACTCGCAGATACATATCCTAAGACCGGATTATTTGGATTGGTGGTACTGTGAATATTTCCTTTTATCTGAGAAGGCTGAATGTCGAAAAGTCCACCGAGGGATTGCGAATTTTTTTGGACCGTGAGCCAGTATTTATAAGAATTAAAATCCAGCGGGTATTGTCTGACAAGTATACTGTAATCTACATCCATTTTCGGATCGTTTTTTACAAAACTTGCAATTAGGGCATGACTAATCACATCAGAACTGAGGGCGATGGACGAACCCAGGATAATCGAACTGGAATTGTCTGTCGACCAGCAGTTGAATGTGCTTTCACTGGGATCAATCGGATAAACTAAACCATTTTTCAATCCCCAGAAAGTTTGCATTGGAGCCTGATGCTGCCAGGTTTCCACATAATCCCAGCGATAATAGCGGGTATTATTTGTAACATCATGTGTGTTAATATAAATATTCACTGCTTGTGTTCCTGCAGTGGGATTATCCAGAAGTAGCCATGTCAGGCTGTCAATCTGCGGAGATGATTTGGGTGTTACCGGATCCGATAAGTATTTATTTCCATCGCTTGTTGTAATCGAAAGTTGGTATTGCTGATTTGGGTCCAGGGTTAAGGGGGAACTCACATAGATGCCATTCGAACCGGTATCATATAATGGATATAAGGTATTATTAGTACTTTGGATCATTACCTGAGCGTTAAGCTCGGGAATATCGAGTGAGGAATCCTGGAGATTTGCCGACCGGGTCAGAGTAATCGTAGATGAACTAAATGCTTCGATATTGATAATTCCGTCAACCGCCAGAAAATGATTACTAGCCTTAATGGCGGGCGGATCATATGGTTTCCTGCACATAACCAAATTCAGGACGATTCCCGCAATAAAAAAATATTTCATTCTCCATTCCGGCATGAACCTAAAATTTAATATTATATGTTACGAAGGGGATCGGAGCTCCAAAAATGGAAAGCTGATAACCTTTCACCTTACCGTTTTGTTGTACGAAATAAACCGAATAGGCATTTTGCCTGCCGGTGACATTATATATACCCGCTGACCAGGAGTTATGCGTCTTTTTATTTAATTTATGATTTCCATCCATGTTCACCGAAATGTCTGTTCTGAAATAGTCGGGGATCCGATATTGATTTCTGTCAGAATAATATAAAGTGGATGCGCCTCCCTGTTGAACAACCGCCAGAGGCAGAGTAATGGGTCTACCGGTACTGTAAACTACATTCAACGACATGCTGTACCGGTGTGAGAAACGGTAATTTCCTATAAAATTCAACATATTGGGTTTATCAAAACTGGCCGGATAATAATTCCCATTATTAATCAGTTCTCCAGCCAATGGATCATCCTGTTTCAGGAAAGTCCTGGAATATGTATAACTGATCCATCCATTGAGCTTTCCGGTTGTTTTTTTAAATAGCAACTCAATACCATAGGCCTTCCCTTGCGTTTCGAAAACGTCGGTTTCAATATGATGGTTGAGCACGAGATTCGCACCACTTTTATAATCCAGGTAGTCCTGCATTTTTTTATAGTATACTTCAATGGATGTTTCAATACTGTTCTGCCTGAAATTTTTATAAAAACCAAAGGAGATCTGCTGTCCCTGCTGGGGTTTGATATTTGGATCACTCAGTTTCCAGATATCAGTGGGTGATATATTGGTTGTATTGGAAATGACATGAATGAATTGTGCCATTGTATTGAAACTGAACTTCAGGGAACTGCTATTGTCCAGAGAATATCGGGCAGATAATCTTACTTCAGGCAGTGTATATGTTTTAATTATTTTTCCGCTGTTATAGAAAAGGGTATCCGTTATTGTATACGTTTCTCTCGGCAATCCCGGAACATATTGATTTACCTGGCTTGGCCCTAAATAATTATAAATATTGTACCGTAATCCTGCACTGATAGAAAGATTTTGCGAAATGGTAAGCTGGTCGCCCAGGTAGAGTGCAGTTTCGAGTGCCTGCTCCTGCTGAACTGTGTTTGTTTGTACAAGGGATTGGGAACCATCCGGCGATAAGGTACCCGGGTGTAACTTATAATAAACCGAATTCAGACCATAGCTGATCGTGTTTTTGTTGTTGGGTGAATAAATGAAATCCGCACGCAGGTATATCTGGTTGATATCAAAACTGAGCTTGTACGCATTTATCGGAACCCTGGTACTGGAAACAGAATATTGATAATGATCTATCCCGGAAGTAAAAACACCATAGGATGAATTATTGAAATTATGTTTCCACTTGATATTTGCATTCCGGTTAGCATATGCGTAAGTAGTATCTCCATCCAGAGTAAATTTATCACTACTTAAATAACCCATTAAATACAAACTGTTCTTTGCGTTGATGATATGGCTTATATGCAGACTGGCATCATAAAAATTTGCTGTACTATTGGTATAATCAGAACTCGGAATCTGGTGGAGCAACCAGTCTGAATAGGTTGTCCGTAAACCTGCGATAACTGATGTCTTATCTTTTTGAACAGGGCCTTCAATGCTGAATTTGCTTGTCAGGGGACTGATACCTGCAGAGCCAGTCCACTTTTTATTGTTTCCGTCCTTAACGTCAACATCCAGTACTGACGATAATCTGCCACCATATTTTTCCGGGATGGCACTTTTATATAATTCAACACTCTTTACCAGATCAGGATCAAAGGCTGAGAAAAACCCAAACAGGTGGCTTGGGTTATAAACCGTGGCGTCGTTATAAAGGATCAGGTTTTGATCCGCGGCTCCGCCTCTCACGTTGAATCCGTTACTGCCTTCTCCGACTGAAGTGACACCGGGAAGTGTAAGCAATACTTTTAGCACATCGGCTTCACCAAAAACAACCGGCACCTGTTTGATAGATTGGATATTCAATTTACTTACGCCCATCTGCACACTCCTTGTATTAGAAGTTTTGTCAGCTGATACAGTAACTGCCTTCAGGCTGGCAACAAATTCTTCCAGTTCTATATTCAGTTTTCCATCGCTGTAAACCATTACCTGTCTCCGGGTATCTTTCATACCTGCACTGCTTATGCGGATAATATGGCGTCCTCTTGGTAAAGTAAGAATGTAATAACCGAATTGGTCAGTAGTTTTTGTAATTGATAATGTATCTATAGAAATGGTAGTGCCCATAATTGCTTCACCGGTATTAATATCCCTAACGTAACCTGCCATCGTTGGTTTTACTGACGCACTCTTTTCATTTTTTGAGCCTATATCGAACAATTTATTTTCGGGAGAAATTTTCAGATTTGTTTTCGGTGCAATTGCATCTTCCGAATTGAAAGTTGTTTTTATAGCACTATCGGTTCCGGACATTTGTGGATCAAAGAAATTTTTAGGCAGAGTTGTTTGAATGCTGTATCGTTCGCTGATAAATACATTATTCCCGGCTGCTATTGCATAATGAATATTTGTGTTTTTGAAAATTGTATCTAATACCTGCCGGAGACTTAGCTGATTTGCATTCAAATCTATTTCCAGACTATCCGTTTGAGTGGAATCATAGTATATATGATATGAAGTTTGGGATTCAATTTCCTGAACGAGTCTTGAAAATGGATAACCTGTGAAATTTCCGGAAATCAATTCCTGCCTCTGTGCCGATACGTTAAAGCCTGAAAGATAAAAACATAGAAATACACAGAGTTGGATCTTACTCATATTAGTGCGTTAACTGGGAATAATAAATCGTAGTAAGCACCAGAGAAGACTCCAGTTTTTTTTTGAAGTTGAGTTTATGTGTGCGTATGTATTTTTTTAAAGCAGGTTCCTGGTCCTTGAACAATTCGAGCAATGAATTTTTCCCATCAACCTTATAAAAAACATTTTTTAATTTGATAAAGAAATTATCATATTGGATATACTTATTTTCTTCACTTCCAGTCCCAATGACCAGCTTTTTCTCCCTCTTTGCATAAATGGCCGTTTCACCGGAAAACAGCTGTTCATAGAAGCCATCGTTAAATAAACCTGTAAAATCTTTAGTATTCAGCGATATAAAAACATGGTTCCCGATGGTGAACGAATCAATCTTATCATAAGGCAGGGCGATAAGTGCGTTATGTGCATAATTACTTATAATGATTTCATCGGACACCAGGTTGTAATACAGGTTCAGATTGAAATAAGTATTTCCCTGGTATGAAACCGAAGCGGGAACCATGCCGTCTGTCTCAAAAAAAGGGAATCCGACAGCTTTAATGCCATTACGAATATATTCACTGCCATGATAGATTTCTGCGTTATCACCAATACCAATCAAATAATTCTGCCGGATATTGTGAACTGATTCCAGACGTAAAACGCTATCAGTAAATTGTTGAGAATAGGTTTTGGAAATGCAAAAAAACTGGAACAAAAGTCCTATACATGTGAAACAGCTCAATTTCATATCAAAGCACATTTTCCCATCGCTCAAAGCAGACACTCAAGGGGATCGTTAGTAAATAGTTATCCGGTAATTTAACTTAAATATCAATAGTAATTCACTTGCACATGGAAATTTTAATCTTAATTTATTCTTTTAGCAGACTTAGAATTATTCGACTACCGGGATATATATTTTAGTTATCCATTTTTGGGTATCCGGTTCATTGATCCGGTTGGTGACCAGGGATTGGAAAGTGTTAGCCATTCTGCTCTTATGATATTCCGAAATGAATAAATCCAACTGATTCATGGCATCGTTTACGGTAAATGTTCCGCCCCGTACGTCAGTACATATAAAATTTCCGGGTACCATTCTCCTGAAGAGTATTTTTCCGTCATTTTCGAGTACATGGTTAGTAGGAATGGCAACCTGCGTTTCGAAACTACCATCTTCCATTTTTCTCACATTCATCATCGGAAAGCCGGTTACTTTTCCTTTTTGTTTTAGAATGGCTTTTTCCACTTTATCAAAATATGAGTACAATTCCGCGGTTATCGGATATGCCTGGCTCTTAAACCTTGCTGAAAGCATCGCGGTATCCCTGGTAGATGTCCTGTAAATATGGATACCATATATATTTTGTGGATTTGAGATAAATGTCGAGAAATTTTTCATTACACCAGTCATGTTACTTTTGATCCTGACTGCATTTCTGTAACTCATAATCCGCTTTATCGGACTATTTCCAGCAGGTATTTCGCATCTCCAATGGGCTCCGGTTGAATCGGTACTTAAGGAAAACAGGAGTATTACACTCTGCCATATCTTTCCATCCTGTTCAATTTCAATTCCGACGACATTGTTTATTTGTTTTGTAAGACGGAAAACGGATCCGTTATACGTAAAGGGCTCTCCCTTTATATGGGCTTTCCCATCGGAATCATGCCACCATTTTTCCCATTGTCCTTCCTGATTAATATACCGGAATTCACCATTTATAGTTGCTTCTGCAAAGGTTATATTTGATATTACGATCTTTGACGGGATAAAAAGATAAATAGAGAATAGAGTTAAAATTAAAAGTGCCAGCAACAAAAAACCCCATTTCTTCATATTTTGATTATCAATTGTGGCACAAAGTAGCCAATTTTTGATTTATGTATTATTCCCCCAACCGGTTCTATTTGTCTCTATATTTTATATGCCTGATGGCAATATGTGATTCATGTAAATCCGTTCCAAATCGAAATACATTGTTCAAACTTTTGCCTTCTTCGGAAACCGGAATACACTTTAATAATCAAGTTAAGGATACAAAAGAATTCAACATTTTTAAATACCGAAATTTTTATAATGGTGGCGGTGTAGCTATCGGAGATGTAAATCATGATGGAAGGCCTGATATATTTTTTACCTCTAATCAGCATGAAAATCAACTTTACCTTAATAAGGGGGATTGGAAATTCGAAGAAGTTGCTGCGAAATCAGGACTTACCAGTACTCATCACTGGCATACGGGCGTTACTATGGTAGATATAAATGGTGATGGCTGGCTGGACATTTATGTATGCAATGGCGGGGATATACCTGGTGATGACCGTGCAAATGAATTATATATCAATCAGCGGAATGGCCAGTTCAAAGAAGAAGCACATGCTTATGGGCTGGATGATCATGGGATATCTACACAGGCTGTATTTTTCGATTATGATCATGATGGCGATCTGGATTGCTTTATATTAAATAACAGCAATAAATCAGTAGAAAGTTTTGGCTATTCCAGCAAGCTTCGAAATATCCGCGATCCTGAAAACGGAGACAGGTTATATAGAAATGACAATGGTCATTTTACTGATGTGAGCAAGGAAGCGGGCATTTACGGGAGCGCTATTGCATTCGGACTGGGCGTGACAGTGGGTGATTTAAATAATGATGGATGGGAGGACCTCTATGTTTCCAATGACTTTTTCGAAAGAGATTATCTGTATCTTAATCAACATGATGGTACTTTTAAAGAAGTAATCGGAGATGCTATGGGTCATATGAGCCAGGGTTCGATGGGTTCAGATATGGCGGATATAAACAATGATGGATGGCTGGATATTTTTACGACGGAAATGCTACCGGAATCAGATTTCAGGCTAAAGACAACTATAAAATTTGACGAATATGATATCGTGAACGCGAAAAACCAACTTGATTATCACCACCAGTTTACGAGCAATTGTCTTCAATTGAATAATCAGGACGGAACCTTCAGTGATATTGCCCAATTGTCAGGCGCTGACGCTACAGGCTGGAGCTGGGGTGCACTTATTTTTGATTTAAACAATGATGGATGGAAGGATCTTTTTGTTTGCAATGGAATCAGCAAAGATCTGACTGACCAGGATTTTCTGGAATTCTTCAGGAACCCGGAGACCATAAACCGTTATCGTGAAAATGGATTTGACATTACTGATATCTTAAATAAAATGCCTTCGGTTCCAATTCCTAACTATGCTTTCATAAATCAGAGAAACCTGTTTTTCAAAAATGAATCTGACAGTCTTGGATTCAGCACGCCCAGTTTTAGTAATGGTGCTGCATACGCAGATTTGGACGGTGACGGGGATCTTGACTTAGTGATTAACAATGAGAATATGGAAGCGTTCGTGTACCGGAATATGAGTACTGAAATGTTGCACAACCATTTTCTCAAAATAAACCTGGATGGGGATTCGCTAAATACATATGGACTTGGCGCGAGGCTTCAGCTTTATGCCGGAGGTACAATACAGACGCTTGAGCAAATGCCCAGCCGTGGATTCCAAAGCAGTGTTGATCCTGTATTAAATTTTGGCCTTGGCAAAACGAATCAGATTGACAGTCTTACCATACGATGGCCTGGCGGTCGTTTTGCTGTCGTTAAAAATGTGCCTGTAGATACTTCAATTACACTGCACTTTAAAGATGCAGTTAATATGATCTCATCTCATGATGAGATCACCAAACCCATGTATTACAATGTTACTTCTGGTTATATCAAGGGCATTATTCATCACACCGAAAATGAATACAGCGACTTTAACAGAGAGAAGTTAATTCCGAAAATGATCTCAACTGAGGGACCAAAAATTGCGATTGGAGATGTAAATGGTGATGGTCTCGAAGATTATTTCATGGGAAATGCGTTTGCAGATACGGCCAAGTTATTTATCCAGCAACCAGATGGACATTTTCTGCAAAAACCACAATCTGCTTTTGCGAACGACAGGTATTTCGAAAGTGTGGGCGCAGTTTTTTTAGATGTTGATGGCGATGGAGACCTGGACCTGATAGTTGGCACGGGTGGCAACCAGGCTATTCCCGGAAGCGCAAGCCTGGTTACGAGATTATACCTGAATGATGGTAAAGGTAATTTTACCCGAAGTACCAAAGGCTGGCCTTTCATATCGGTGAACGCGTCCTGTGTTAAAGCATTAGACTTTGACGGGGACGGATTAACTGATTTATTCATCGGTGCCCGTGTGATACCGGGACATTATGGTTTGAAACCTGCGAGTGTATTATTAAGAAATGAAGGTGGAGGTTTATTTAAGGACGTTACAAAATCACTGTTAAGGTCATACACGAGCGAAGCAAAAACCGGAGATAATTGCGCTTCCACTGGAAGCGCCTGCATTTTAAAATGCCCCTTCCCGTCATTCAGAAAAACGGAACTGCGAGTTTCATTTACCGTCAGAACTGTTGCCTGTTTTAGTTCTGCAGTAGTAAAGATTTCGCTGAATTGTTTTCCGGCGTAGGATTTAAACTGAAGGAATTTCTTTTTTAATTGTGGAATTTCCTTTTCCATTTCGCCCTTCATCCAATACGGGTAAG
>JABDDT010000058.1:0-205 GCA_013287475.1 Bacteroidota bacterium | reverse complement strand
TCCGTTTTTGTTGAAGTCGTCTGTATATAATTTTGCCGGATGTAATGAATCCGCTTTGATATTTGAATTAAGGCCAAAATTTCCGGCAACAATATCCGGAAAACCATCGTGGTTTACATCTGCGATCGTCAAGCAGTTCCACCATCCGGATGAATTAGGCAATTCAGCCGTTTTTCTGAACTGACCCATTTCAAAACGCATAATG
>JABDDT010000057.1 GCA_013287475.1 Bacteroidota bacterium | reverse complement strand
ATTCAGGGAAAATTAGATGGCCCGGAGAAACCTGTGGAAATTGAAGGAATGAACGACCTGCGTGAGTTTAAAGATTTTGAAACCGGCGGCCTTTTCCCCATGTACATTTACTACAATTTTTCAGGTCACATATTGGATCTGAAATATTCTTTGCTTGTATACACCTTAATTATTGCGACACTAATTTTTTTGTTTTATCGAATTCCTCACTACTCAAGGGACCCGGACAGCTTGTTTTTATTTGGCTTCCTCTTATATATACTGCTCGAACTTTTTATTATTGCTCCCCGTCCCGGATATTCACTGATTCAATGGGTATTTCCTCTTTATATCATTGCGCTAAAATTCCAAAAGAACCTGACTATTATTTCACTGATGATCATTTCATTTTTATTGTTTCATGGCTTTCCCTTTTTGTTTTTATATCCTTATCAATTTCATCTTGCCGAATTTTTATTCATTGTTACTTTAATATACTCCATCTTTTATAATTCAAATAAAAATAACCCGCCGGTTCGGTGTCAACCCGGATAAACTTGCTACTTTATTATTCAGGCTGCCCCTTTCCTACATTAATAAAGTTTGCCAGGCTTTTCGTCACATGGCCATTCCATCCAGCTTCGCAATCATTATAACATTCAACGCCAGGAACTAATCCTGCATGTGTGAAGTCAATTTTACTCTTGTTTTTTTCAGATGTAATTTCAAAAACGACTTCGGTATTGTTCCATTCTTTTTTTGCCTTAATCCAATGCAGATTACAATCGGTTACTTTCCAGACAACCTTTTTATTTGGAACCAATTCACTGATAAGAAAATCAACAAATGTTTCCCCAAATCGAACTGTGAATTTTTCGTTCAGCTTCTCTGCGCTGCCGGAAAAATTCTTCGCCCACCAAAGATTTACCTGACTGATTTTATTCATTGCTTCTTTGGCTGAAGCGTTAACAGTAATTGCCCTGTGAAAATTTTTGTTTGCCATTTTAATTTGATTTAATAATTCATATCACATTACTATTTGTGACATAGTCTAATAGTCTTTCTCTTATAACCATATTCCTTGCTGTGAAATTTTGACTATTCAACATGTTTACATTTTAGTTTTTCTGTTTGTTGTCTAACAGCATTTTTAATTTCTCAAGTTTTGATTGCCAGAATTTGTCAAAGTAGTTTATCCATTCCTGCAACTTTTCAAATCCTTCCTGGTTGAGAATGCAATGTCTTTCCCTGCCGATGTCCCGGATTGAGATAAAGCCCCCGCCATGCAATATTTTTATATGCTTGGACACTGCCGGCCGGCTCATGTCAAAATGGTCGGCCAACGTATTGATTGTAAGGCTGTCTTTTAAAAGCAAGCGTAATATTTGTCTGCGGGTGGGGTCGGCGACCACTTGGAATACATCAAGACTTTGTTGTTTCACGTTTTGAGGTATTAAGAAGTACAGCGATCTTTTCAATATTTTTATACCATCCATCGTTCACCGCAGTATACATTTTGAAATGCTCTGTTTCTTTAAAGCCTGTATGCTCCAGCAAAAGCTCGGTGCCATTGTCTTTCGGCATCAATTTCCATTCTACTACTGAATCCAGCTCGATCTTCCCATTTCCCGGGCCGGTTTTCCAGGAATAGCTAAGCGTTTTATAAGGTACTATTTCCAGCACTTTACAGTAGACAATACCATCAAAATCAAGTGCCGGTACAGGCTTTATCCTGAATTGGAATTCGTGCCCGGAGATGGGCAGGAAATTATTGGGCATTAACCAAAGCTCCATCAATTCGGCCCTGGTAAGGTATTCCCAGACCATTTCGGGGCCCTGGGGAAAGAAATACTGGTGTTTAACAATTGTTGCCATAATAAGTAACTTTTAAGTTACACAAACTTAAGTGTAACTTTTGAGTTACCCAAATTTATATTCAGTTATTTCTAAAATTTTTTAGAATTATTAAATTCTTATGCCTTTTGAAATGTTTTAGAGTAGGTGCTCAACCATAAACTGGTTCCTGCCAAAATAATCCCGATGGGCACCAGATCAGCGGCCACAGGCGACGAGTCATAGGAATAAAATGTCCCCCTGCCCAACCATATCCTGCCGAAATGATTATTATGGATACAATCCGGCAGGGATTAATACTCTTATTCATAAGGATAATATTTGAACGATCACTGCAAACTTGAACCCGCGTCACCCATGCCCTGGTTATGCATATCTTTACGTTTGAATAAATTCAGATCCATTTTACCAAACCTGTAAGCAAATACAAGTCTTACCAATTGCGGATCTTTTAACCTGTTATATTCCTGTTGGAAATAATTGCTCTGACTATACTGATCTGACCATCTGGTGCGGAAAATATCTGTCATACTCAGGGTAAGGGAAGCTGCGTTGTTCTTCAGGAAAGTCTTTTTGACAGCAGCGTCTATACCCCAGAATGGTTTGATATACCCCTGAGACGCACTTTGTGTCGTCGAGCCCGGAGGTCCAAACTGATTGGAGTTCTGATTCACTGGCAGGTTTGTCTTAGACTGGTAGATAGCCGTAAGTTGCAATGTAAGTCCGCCAGGTAATTTGAAATTGCTGTTTAGTTTTCCAAACATACTCCATAAAGCTGGTTGTGAAGGCTGATTGAGATTGTCGGTATTGATTTTAGAATTATAGACATTCACATTAAATGAAATATCCCACCAATTCGTGATGTTGTCGGTGGTTGTCAGTTCCGCACCAACCGTGTATGCATCATTAGCGTTTTCATATGTGTTGATCAATATGGGTTTACCAATGGGATTTACACCACTGTCCTGAAATCTTGTTATTAAATCATCGGTATACTTATAATAAGCCGAAATCAACAATGTATTATTATGAGGGAAGGTTTTGATATATGACAATTCAAATGATTCCGTGAATTCCGGTATGAGGTTAGGATTACCACGGGTAATGTTGAGTGTATCAGAATAATCCGTATAGGGAATCAGCTGGAAGAATCCAGGACGATTTACTTTACGGGTAGCACTCAGTTGAAGTTCCTGATCATGCCCGAGTTTCTGACTCAGAAAAATAGAAGGGAATAAACTCAAAGGATAGTTATTACTGAATTTCTGACCTGTATTGAGGATGTCACCTGTGTAACCGGAACTTTCTGCACGGAGACCGAGTGCATAACTGAATTTACCAATTGAACTGGTGACATTTATATAGGCCGCATATACCCTGCTTGTACTGGAATAATCCGTTGTGCCAAGAGAATCCAGGGTGGCTTCACCATTCTTATCGATGGAATAGGTGTTATTGTTGTTGCTCAGTTTTTGAATACTGGCGCGCAGTCCTGCTTCGAGTTTGATGTTCCTGGTAAGCGGATCGGTATAATCGGTTTGTGCTGTGAAGAATTCAGGAGCGGCCGTAGCGAGTGTCTGCTGTTGTGTTATGAAATCAATGGGTGAGCCAGGCTGGGCTGTATAATAGTCCGTTGTATATAGTGCCGATGTATGCGCTTTCACACCGAAATAAGAACCATCGACCGTAAGCTGACGCCCGTCATTAGCAAATAAATGTTTCAACCCGAGCTGCGCGCCATTCACATCAAAGACCCGGTCATTGTCGGAATAACGGGTAGAGTAACTTGTTGGATTTTCAAAACCATTGAGACTGTCAGTTTGAATCTGTGAAATATCTGTTGGCTTAAATTCGCCATGCACTTTGATATAAGAACCTGAAATGGTAGTTTTGTTACTGGCAAAGTAATCGATACCGATCTGGCCAAACATAAAGTGTCCTTTATTCTGATTCTGATCCTGTTGTTGTAAGCGCGTCGTATCCGTGAGAAATGTATAGCGATCGGTTGTACCTGTTGTTTTGCTATTTATTCCGTTATACATTCCATTGGCACTGAGGTTTACTTTTCCCTGGCGGATATTAAATCCTGCGAGCGCATTGGGCGCACCATGGGAATCGATACCTCCTGATATATTTCCGTTATATCCTTTCTTGCGATTTTTTTTCAGAATAATATTCAGGATGCCAGCGCCACCACCGGATGCGTCATATTTCGCAGAAGGATTCGTCATCACTTCTACACTCTCAATCGCATCTGCAGGAATCTGATCCAATGATAATGTGGTGGGTCTGCCATCCACAAAAATTGTTGGGGTGGCGCCGCGCAATGTCACATTGCCATCAATATCCACATTGACCGAAGGAACATTACGCATAACATCCAGACCTGTTCCACCGGCGCTTACTATATTTTTCTCCACATTAAATACTTTTTTGTCAAGCTCCAGTTTCATGGTCGGTGTGCTGGATGTAACCACTACGGTTCCCAGTGTTTTTATATCGGGAGAAAGTTTAACGGTACCCAGATCCTTATCAAATGTTGGCATGCTGCCATATGGCGAACTGCTGTTTCCTGGGATAATTCTGAATGAAAGGTCCTGCGTTTTGTATCCGGAAGAAGACACACGAAGTACGAGCGGCGCACCAACGGGCAGATCCTCGAAATTAAATTCGCCGTTTGCTTTCGTGTCCATACCCTTCAGCAGTACCATTTTCTTTTTCTTAGCAACGGTATCGGTGACTACAGATTTTAAAATGATCGCAGTAATATCACCGAGCGGCTGTCCGAGCGAGTCGGTGATCTTTCCATAAACGCGGCCTATTGAAGGCGCCTGCGCATTTGTTGTGTTTGCTATTGCAAAACTTATCAGGATTAAACAGAATATCTTTCTCACGGCGTTATATTTTAGAGTGCTAAAATAATTTCACCATGATTCGCTGACTAACGAAAACCGGCCAATGCCAGCAAAAAACCGGTCAATGCAGGTTTTTTTCCGTGAAGATCTTTTTTAAAATACCCAATTGCCAAATAACGCTAAGGACGAACAGCCCAGGCCAGTCCGTCAGGGCCGCCTAAATTAATATGCCCGGAAACTTCCAGCGTTTTTAGATCGATAACTGCCACATAGTTATCGGGTGTACACCCAATAAATGCGCGCGATCCATCCGTATCCATCAATATACCCGCTGCACCATGACCTATATTTATCCGTTTCAATTCTTTATGTGATACTGCATCATATACAAAAAGATCTCCGTTTCTAAGCGTCGAAATCAAAACGCGCTTCCCATCCGGGCTAAATTCCACGCGATTGGCTCCATTAACTTTCGCATCTATTTTGTCAACCACTTTTCTGGCTGCGATATTGATCACCGCAATGGTTCCATCATCGGCAGAAGCTGTCCACAATTCCCTGCCGTCCGGCGATACATCAAAACCTTCAGAACCTCTGGAAACTGGAATAACTGATTGCATCCACTCCTCGCGTGATCTGGCTCCTGAGAAGGTTTGTCCATTGGGACCAACGGGTGGTGGAAGAATGGTGTCTACCATAATGCTTACAGTACCGGCATTCACATTTGTCGTATAAATATTTTTACCATTTGCTGTCACATAAATCATATGTGTACGGTCCTGTCCGGTACCCATGCACCAGTCCATCCCGCCCGATCCGGGATCATAACGGCCAACGGATTTGGAACCTTCTGCCGTGAACCAGAGTTTTCCATCTGCGAATGCTAATCCATGCGGACTGACAAAAGGTTTTATATCGATAGCAGGCAAGGCCTTCTGGCCAATGAGATCAATTACATCTATTTCATGAAAGGGAATGCTGTAGGCATTCGAAACGTATGCCGTTTTTCCGTCAGAAGAAGCAATCACCTCGTGCGGATCAGCGCCTACCGGAACCTGTGCAATTATCTTCAGTGTAACAGGATCTATAATTGCCAGGATATGGTCTTTTTTCGAAAGTGCCAGCAGGGATTTTGCAGGCGTTGACTGGGCTGTGCATTCAGCCGTAAAACAAACCAGTGTTACAAATAAAAAATTCAAAACAAGCAAATTGTGCAGACCTGATTTTACATTTTTCATAATTGTAAAGATTTGTTTGTATAAAGATCCTTCATCAAAATTACAGAATACAGAAATAGCCAATAGACATTTAACCGGGTAAATAAAAATGAAGGGTTGAATTAGAAAAAACAACCCTTGCTAAACCAAAAGAACAAATAAAAAAATAAACGTCATACTTCTCAGACACCTTAATAAGGCATCATGGGTGATTGACTACCAATTGCTAAAGTATTAATCCTGCATTTAAAAATTCGTGCTATGCGACCAATAAGAAGAATGTTGCGACGAACTGAATGTCTGTTATGCCCTGTATACCTGAAACCTGTTCCTGTATTCCAATGGGGAGAGTCCGGTTATTTTTTTGAATGAAGTCCTGAATGCTTTGGTATCATTATATCCGACGGCATGCATTACCTCGCTAACATTATAACGTGAACCTTCGAGCTGACGGCGTGCCGCTTCAATTTTAAGATACTGGATATATTCTGCAGGTGAATATTGTGTCGCTTTTCTGAATCGCCTCTCGAAATTGCGGCGGCTGAGCAGGAAACGGTTAGCAAGATCGTCGACACTAATGCGCTCAGCATAATTTTTCTCAATATATTGCTGCGCTTTCATTACTGCATCATCCTCATGCATTTTAAAACCGTTAAAAATTGAAAAGGGTGCCTGGCTGAAACGGTTGATATCTATTTCAAAAATTTTGGAACATTGTACTGCCATTTCATGGCTTACATATTTTTCAACAAGATGCAAAATCAAATTCAGAAATGAATATGCGCCGCCACTACTGCAAATTCCACGTTCTTCATGAACAATAGATTTCACCAGTTCTACTTCCGGATACATTTTTTGGAACGCATCAAATGCGAGCCAGTGTGTTGCGCATTTTTTTCCATTGACCAAACCTGTGGCAGCGAGCAGAAAGGCACCCGTACATAGACTTGCAATCTCAGCACCTTGTTTATATTGTTGAATTATCCAGGGCAGAACCGCTTCATTGCGTTTTACCTCAGCCGCATAATCTCCATTAAGCGCCGGAATAATAACAATATCAGTTTTATTTATTTTGTTGATGGTTGTATGTGGACAAATATTGAATGCTCCTCCATAAAGATTCGTTTGAGCAGATAAGCCGACCAACTGTACCATAAATGGTTGAACCATTCCAGGGTTCTGAGTCTTTATCAATGCGTTGACCGTATTTAATATTTTATAAGAACCAATGACGCTGCTCAGAATGCAATCACCCGCCGGTACAAAAATCGATACATGTCTGCCTGTGATTTTCGAAGTTCTTTTTCCCGGCTTTTTATTTTTCATATGCTTAGGTTTAGACAAATCTAGGCTTTTTGAATGCCGCAAACAACCCCTAAGATTGCCGTATGCACACACCTTGTTCCATTAAATATGCCATTATATTTGGTAAAAAAAATGTCGTCCATACAACCAGTTACAAAACAATTTATCCTTCAGTCAAGACTTTTTAATAATGTACTTGAAGGTATTGAGGATCGAAAGGGTTCTGACAGACTGAGTGATTATGTCAATCACCTGCAGTGGATCGCTGGTCATCTTACGAATTCCCGTTACCATCTGGGGTCGGCAATTGGGCTGAATGCTCATTTCCCTTATGCCGAGGCTTATACTGATTTATCTCAGCCACCACCCCATAACCGGGCCATTGACCCTTCGGTAAAATATCCATCTCTGACAGAAATAAAAAAAAGCTGGAATGAATTTGCTGCAGGATTTGCTGAAAAAATATCCGCATTGAGCAGTGAGCATCTGGAATCTGAAACACCTGTCAGGGTGCCTACAGGAAAAACCCTGTCAGACCTGCTCACTTTTATAGCCAGTCACGAATCCTACCATATCGGGCAGATGAGTATTATCCGGAAATCTCTGGGTCTGCCCGCAATGTCTTATAAATAATTTTTTTATTATCAGTTACAATTAATCATTAAACCTGTTAGTATGACAACACAACAAGTAGCTAATCGCCTGGTAGAACTAAGCAGACTGGGTAAAATTCAGGACGTGCAAAAAGAATTATTTGCCGAAAACGCCGTAAGCATTGAACCCAATGATTCGATGGGTCCTAAAGAGGTGAACGGGCTGACCGCTATTATCGAAAAAAATAAAAAGTTTGATTCCGTGGTGGAGGCATTTCATGGTTCAAAAATCTCTGAACCTTTATTAGCGGGGAATTATTTTACCATCTCCTGGTGGATTGATACAACCATGAAAGGGCGGGGCCGTATGCAAATGGAAGAAATCTGCATATACAAAGTGGAAAATGGTAAGATCGTTTCAGAACAGTTTTTCTTTTAGATTGCCATACCTGGTTCTGAATTCAGGATTGTTATTCGACGATTGCAATTGCCATCCCATCATATTCTTTTACTCCGATGGTCTGTAAAATAGTTGCACTAACATTCCTGTTTGCAGCCAGCGCTTTATTAAATCTTTGTGCTCCTTGCACCATCGGATCCTCCTGGTTTTGATCGAGTACTTTTCCGTCACGGATAACATTGTCGGCGATAATAAGCGTTCCTGAATTTGAAAGTTTTAATGACCATTCAAAATATTCGGTATAAGGGGGTTTGTCAGCATCAATAAAGATCATATCGAATGGTCCGGCTTTTTCATCAACCAGCTCAGGTAATAAGTCAATCGCTTTCCCCACCCTAATTTCAACCTTTGAAGAGAGGCCTGCCCGATCAATATTTTTTCGGGCTACCTCTGCATGGTGTGGATCTATTTCCAGCGAAACGAGCCTGCCATCTTCCGGCAGTGCTTTAGCCATCCAGATAGTACTATAGCCCGCCAAAGTTCCCACTTCAAGTATTTTTTTAGCTTTTGAAAGTCTTGCAAACAAATACAATAATTTCCCGAGGTTGGGTGATACATTGATTTGCGGAATATTTTCCAGGCTGTGAGACTGCTCCGCTGCGGCTAAAGATTCATCTGGGGGAATAAACAAATCACTGATGTATCTATCAACAGCTTCAAATATTTTCTGGTCCATATTGATTTTCATTAATAGCTATATAACTTCTTTACTAAGTGTTAACAAATGTTAAAACGAATTTTGTTAAAGATAAACTTCTGTGAATTATTGGGAACAGCCAGCAATACGTTAAGAAAAAAAATAATTTCATCCCGGATTACGCAGAACCAAAACATATTATGAAGAAGATTTCTTTCTCTGCCTGTTCTTTATTCATTCTATTCACTTTATCATCCTGCCACAAAAGTACTGTTCCCTATACCCAAAGCGGTAACTGGGTCCCTGAGGCCCAGCTGAACGGACCTGCCCGAAGCCAGGCCGTATCTTTTGTGATTAACAATTTCGCATATGTTGGAACCGGCTGGGACGGTCTTGTTACACGGTTCAATGATTTCTGGCAATATGACCCGGTGAATAATGTATGGACGCAGGTAAACAGCATGCCTGTCAATACCGGGAGAAGTTCCGCGATAGGTTTTGCATGCAACGGGAAGGGTTTTGTCGGTACCGGTTATGACGGGAATAATTACCTGAGTGATTTTTATCAGTTCGACCCTGTAGCAAATGTTTGGGCACAGAAGGCAAATTTTGGAGGCGGTAGTCGTTATGAAGCTGTCGCTTTTAGCGTGGGAAATTTGGGTTATGTGGGAACCGGCTTTGACGGCACTTATGCGCTAAAAGATTTCTATATATACGATCCGGTGGCAGACAGCTGGACTTATCTGGGCTTTAGTGGAAATAAAAGGTATGCTGCTGTTGCATTCGTTTATAATAATGCGGGTTATGTGGTGACAGGTATCAACGCTGGTATGATGGTAGGGGATTTTTGGAGATTTGGTCCCGATAGTGCAAAATGGACGGAACTCCGGCAAATCTATAATTATAGCACCGATTCTTATGATGACCAATATACCAACATTGAACGATGGGATGGCTGCGGATTCATTGCTAATAATCATGCATATCTCAGCACAGGTCAAAATAACGGCTATAATACAAATACATGGGAGTATGATTTCACAACTGATTTGTGGGTACTAAAAACGCCTTTCCAGGGACCTCCAACAACTGGCGCAGTTTCATTCAGTCTTACACCTGATACAGCGAATACAGGAGGTGGAGGATATATAGCAACAGGGAGTTTTTCTACAGGGCAGGCTGGTTCTTCAGATTATTTGTGGCAATTTTTTCCATTACAGGTACAAAATCCAAACAATTAAACTGGTACCTGATCCTAAGGAAAACTCAGTTTTTATTCGCACCGGTTTTTTTAAAATCGGAGAGCAGATAATCCAACGACAATGTACCCGATCCTTCTATTATAAAAAGTAATATCAAGGCCAGAACCAAGATAGAGAGCCAGAGTTCAGAATTGAAGTAAGGATCTAAAACATTAACGAAGAAAACCGCCCCAATAATAACGGGTAAAACGCATATGGATGCGATTCGAGTAGAAAGTCCCAGGAAAATCATTGCCCCGCCTACTAACTGAATATAGGTTGTATAATATATAATCGCCAAAATTACCTCAGGTGACTGTCTGATCAATTTGTATTGAATAATGTCTTCCCGGATATAACCTGCATTATTAAAATACACATAACCTTTAATGATTAATAAAACTCCCACCAGCATCCGGATAACATCTATGATTTTAGGATGATGCCTGTCACCCCACCTGTTTAATTTTTGAATACTATTCATAATATATAATTGAATTATTTTAAAATAAGCACGGGTTTAAGTGCGTTCCGATAAAGAGATTCCGAAATACTTTTATGTGTTAACGAATACAGGAAGCTGTGTTTTCCCGGCAAGGCAACAATCAGGTCTGTCTCATGTTCTTTTAAAAACTTAACAATCCCAGTGATAATATTTTTATCATTTGAATAAAAGATTTCATGTTTAAAATTTTTAAGATATTCATGCAGTAAGGTTTCAGATTCATTTCCCGTGGAATCTTTTTGTAAATGTTTATCCTTCTGGTCCACATTCAACACCATCAACTCCATTTTATTCCGCTTTGGTAGATTTTCTTTATACCTGGCAAGTCTTTCCAGGGATTGAAGTGCATTGAAATCACAGGGAACCAATACTTGTTCAATTTTATTAAATGCAGAAATGGATGGCACAATTAATACGCGGACCGGACTTGCTTTCGCAATATTGATGACATGAGTCGAAATAAAGCCATTATTTGATGATTGAAGATGATCGCTGCCCACAATAATTAATTCCACATTTTCACTTCGCAAAACATTCATAATAGAACGAAGCATCGGTAACTCGCTAACAATCAGGGATACTTTTATGCCAGGTTTTAACCGGGCATTCAGGTTCTCTTTCAGCTCATGAAGTTTTTCCATTTCTTCCTTCCGGTAGGCCGGAAAATAATCCTCATTAATATTCGCATACTCATTAGATGGTATCAAATTATCAAAAACCGAATTATAAAATGTTTTATGCAAAATAATATGGTCATAGTCAAATTCGCTGCACCATTCAGCAGCATAGTTAATGGCGTTTTCCGAAGTTTCGGTAAAATCTACCGGAATCAGCATCGTTTTCATCTTCATTGTTTTTTAGTCGCCAGGTTATTACTAATTTTTCAGATTTTCTGTCATTCTCCTGATAAGTTTGATGGATTTATTAATATCAGACATCCTGGAACCAATAGCTGCCTTATCATACATCTCTAATATCCATGGATGTAATTTTTTTTGTAAAAGCCTGCCTTCTTTTGTAAGACAGATTAAATTATTGCGCCTGTCATCCGTATCCATTTCCCTGCTGACCATATTTCTCTTCACCAGATTGTCAACCAGATAAGTCATACTTGATTTATCCTTTATAGTGATATCAGCTAATTCCTGCTGGTTAATTCCATCCTTATTCCACAGGCAGGCCATGATCTCAAGCATCTCAAACGTTATATCGATCCTATGCTCTTTTATTTTTGCCTGGATATGCTGACGAAGAAAATTTTTCATCTCTGTCATACACCTTCCCAATTCAAGTGCCATTTCAGCGGTATTTCTTTTATCCATGGTAGCAAATCAACATTTTAAAATACCTATACGTATACAAAGTTAATATATTGATAGTTTGATATCAAACTATTTTATCATTATACACCTAACCCCTGGGGCCTTTATCCGGCCAAATCAGTCTGTGAACATAGATTCCTACATTTGCAGTTATAAGAGCCTGATTTTTAGCCTTTTTTTGGAAAACCAATAATTTAATATGCAAAATCAGATTTTGGGTCTTCACCATGTAACGGCCATCGCCGACAATGCACAACGCAACTACAATTTTTATACGCAGGTACTCGGCCAGAGAATGGTGAAGAAGACTGTCAATTTTGATGATCCCGGTACATACCATTTTTATTATGGTAATGAAAAAGGCGAGCCGGGTACCATCCTCACCTTTTTTCCTTGGGAAGGAGTCGGAAGGGGAATTGCAGGAACCGGAATGGCTACTGAGATAAGTTATGCAATTAATCCCGATTCACTGGATTTCTGGACAGACAGATTTAAAAATCTAAAAGTTACATCGGGAGAAAGAATTGAACGATTCGGCGAAACCTACCTGCCCTTTTCAGACCACGACGGTCTGCAGCTTTCGCTAGTAAGCATTAAAGAAACAGATAGCCGAAAAGGATGGGAAACAACAGATATAAATGGCAAAGATGCAACAAAAGGCTTTTATAATGTTACGCTGACCCTGCAAATAATGGATGAAACAGCAGAATTGCTTACTGATATTTTTGGTTATAAACAAATTTCACAGGAAGGCAGCAGGTTCCGGTTTAAAACTGAATCCATCCCCACCGCATCAATCATAGATATTCTGGAACTGCCCAATGGGAAAAGAGGACGAAACAGTGCAGGAACGAATCACCATATTGCTTTCAGGGTTCCTGATGAAGAAACCCAGATGGCTTTCAGGGAAAAGTTACTTGAAAGAGGTCTGAATGTAACTCACCAGATCGACAGGGATTATTTTTTTTCAGTATACTTCCGTGAACCTGGCGGTGTGCTTTTCGAAATTGCGACCGACAACCCCGGATTTACCGTGGACGAACCCCTTGGTCAACTCGGCACCCATCTTAAACTGCCCAAACAATACGAACCCATGCGTGGTAAAATTGAAGCATCTTTACCTGCCCTGAAATAACCGCCATGCACGAAGAACTGATAATATACGCAGGTAATAAAATCAATGCAAAGAAGGCGTTGATCATGCTGCACGGCAGGGGTGCTGACGCAGAAGATATACTTGCACTTGCAGAAAATTTGAATGTTACCGATTACCTTTTAGCAGCTCCGCAGGCAAGCGGGAACAGTTGGTATCCGAATTCTTTTCTAGCAAATCCAAAGAATAATGAACCCTGGCTTTCTTCAGCGTTGGATTTAATTCATATTATTGAAGCCGGTCTTATTAAACGAGGTATCAAAAAAGAAAAGATTTATTTTTTAGGATTTTCCCAGGGCGCATGCCTGACACTCGAATACACAGCAAGAAATGCAGATCAATATGGAGGTATTGTGGCTTTTACAGGTGGACTTATAGGAGATAAAATATATACTGAAAATTATAAGGGGAACTTTAATAATATACCCGTATTTATCGGGACGGCTAATCCCGATCTCCATGTCCCTGTTGAAAGGGTCAAAGCGACTGCAATTATCCTGAGAGATATGGGAGCCGATGTGACAGAAAAAATTTATCCTAATATGGGCCACACAATAAATCAGGACGAAATCAATCATGTCAACAGGCTGATATTTAAATCATAATTTAATGAAGACTTTAATTTTCCCCTCGAATGAAAGAGGAACAAAAAATATAGGATGGCTTAAAAGCAATTTTTTATTCAGCTTCAGTGATTATTATCATCCGTTAAAAAGCGCATTCGGTACCCTGTTTGCCTTTAATGATGATTATATGGAAATCGGTAAAGGATTCGGAATACATCCCCATATAAATATGGAAATCATTTCTGTGCTGGTACAGGGGAAAATGAATCATATAGATTCCATGGGCTATAGTACAACAGTCGAACCGGACGGTGTTCAGATCATGAGCGCAGGAAGCGGATTAAGGCATGAGGAATATAATATTGGAGAAAATGAAGTGAATTTCCTTCAGATCTGGATTCAGCCTAAACTTCAGAATATAATTCCGCGCTATCAGCTAAGACATTTTCCCAAAGAAAAAAGAAAAAATAAATTAACAACCATTGTTTCCGGAGAAGAAGGTCCGGAACACTGTTGGATCAATCAGAATGCCAAACTGTCTTTGGGTTATTACGACAAGGATCAGCAGATCAATTACAGTTTTAACCCGACCAATATGTGCATTTTCATTTTTCTGATCAAAGGATCTATTAGTGTGAATAAAACGGACTTAAAAGAAAAAGACGCATTTGGAATCTGGGACACGGACAATTTCTCAGTCAATTGTCTGGAACTTTCTGAATTCCTCATCATTGAAACGCCGGTTAACCAAAAATAATTTTCTTTTCTTCCAAAACCACCACGCGAAAAAGAAAAACAATATTGCCATTACCGGAATCAACCAGGTCCTCAGAGAAAGACCCTGATGAAAATCGATAACCTCCGTTTTGCCAACAAGTATGGCAGCAGCCCAATAGTATGGCAATGTTTGTTGTTTGTCGGATGTGCGGATAAATTCCAGTTTCGCACATTGCAAAGCCTTGTCAGTGGTCATGCCATCAGATAGATATTTATAGAAAAGTTCCGTAAGCCGGTATGTAGATACACTATTTACAGACCACAGGTTGATGATGGAAGCCGGAATACCTATGGATGCAAATGCCCTGTTAAAACTAAAGATTCCTTCGCCCTGATAAAATTTACCATTGCCTGTATTGCATGCGGAAAGAACCATCAATTGAGTGGATGGTTTATTCTCCTGGAAAAGTTCAGACAAATAAAGACTGGAATCTGAGAAATAGATGACGGGTTCATTTCGGTCGCTGCTGTCGGAAGCGTGTGTATATAACTGGATAACACTGTAGTTTGAATACTGTTGTAAAAAATTATTTCTGGAAGCTTTTTCACCGATAAGCGAATGCATACCTTTGAAACTGGATTCTATCTTGTCTAAAGATTCATCACTTCCGACAAGGTTATTCAGATTCTTATTATAATTATATTGAATGGGCGCCATACCCAAAACACTACCATTCAGTTTATTTTCTTCTTTAGGGAAATTATTCATTAAATAGCGTGCAGAATAGGTATAGCTGACAGCATGATCCTGCAAAAAGTAAACCGGGGATTCCGGTATTGAGCTGTTGGTTACCAAAGACTCAAACGGAAAATAAGTACCATCGGGTGAAACGATAATCCTGCCCTGGGGAACAATACTCTTATCAAAGATCATTTCGTACAAATGATGAGCTGTCTTTGAGAACGACTCAACATTTCTGTTTAATAGTTCAGCATTGGAAAGAAACAAATTATAATTTCTGGCAGAAGTGTTGAAGTCATTTTTATCGATCTTATTTAAATAAATATGCTGACCTGTAATAAACAGAGAGTAAACAGCGCTTTCTCCTTCAAAAAGTTCAAGCAGAGCCTGATGATCATTCAATATTTTTTTATCAACTTCCTCCAGGCTGGCATGAACCGGATCCAGAAAATTCTGATAAAACAGGGGGTTCTTTCTTTTTATTGTCTCTTGTAAATGATCAAGTTGATATCTCTTCTCTAGAAGTTTTTTCTGTAATTCGGAAGCGGATCCATTAGAACTGTCTTTAGTTTGAATTTCTCCTTCAAGCAACAATACAGTCTTTCTGGCCTGGGATAAATCCGCAATATCTTTTTCAGTTTCCCGGTTCTGTTCTGTCAGAAGATCATTTAAAATTACGGCCCGGGACTTCTCAAAAAAATAAAAAGCGTCTTCCTCGTCCCGGCCCATATAACAGGCATTGATAGCATGCTCATACATTTTGCGGGAATTCTTTCTCCAAAAAAGCTTAGACTCTACTTCAATCTGTTCTGTCTTGATCCTGTCTAGTAATGAATCTGTCACTTTATAAACCTGTATGGACTTCCTGAGATCTCTAATATTTCTCGTTTTCAGATATGCCTGTAGATAGGCGTCGCCCTTCCCAATCATTAAATTGGTCAGGTAATGGATTTTATTTATTTCAACCAATTTTTCCGGTGGAAAATGTAAAATATCTTCTTCATTAACCCCGGATTTGATCTGATCGAATGCCAACTGGAAATACTCAAATGCCGAATCATAGAGTCCTTTCTGAACATAAACATTTGCGATATCAGCCATTATATCCAGCGACTCTAAGGCATCTTCGTTTTTTTCAGATTTATCCATTCCGGTATAACCAAGTGCTTTTCTATAATATACCAGGGCCTCGTCTCCATCATGTAAATGCCCATCGTATATTTCATTACCTATATCCTTAAGGGTCTGCTTGCAATTAAAATAACTTCCTGCTTCCAGATTAGAAGCAAATGATTTATTCAGAAAAAGAAGGGCATCCTGATAATTACCCTTATGTATTTCCAGGTCAGCTTTTTGCCCGTATATTAACCCAAAATAATTTGTGCGTCCGGCCTTTTGGTATTCTTCTAATTTATTAGTAAGGAGATGCTCTGCCGCTTCATAATCTTTTAATTCCAGTAATGCTTTTACATGCCATCCTAAACTATACGAAACCATTAGTGATCCAAATTCCTGGTGTTCTCTTATTGCACTATTGGCGAATTCAGCTGACAATTTTTCGCAAATGATGGCATCTTCAACGCAGCGATGATAATCTCCAATATCAAAATAGTATTGAACAATATTTGAAAAGTTGTGAATAAATGCGTAATTCGAATAGCACTTTAATCTCATGCCAATACTAAAGCAACTATCGATGGCATCCCGTTTTTCTCTGTCAGCATTCAAATAATTATAAAATATGGACAGGAAATAATAGATGGTTACAAGGTCTTCCGGAATGATGGATGGTTTGCCAATATTGGCATTCATGATTCCAAGTGCTTCATGTTCATATGTCAAAGCCTTTATATTATCTCCCATACGCGAATACTCCCGGGCAATTCTGCGAAGCAAATAAATATGGGTGGAATCGTTTTTATAAGGACAATCATTTAAATTGGCCAGGTATGACCCTAATTCCCCAAGTATTTTTTTTGATGGAAGGTTTGGGTTATTGTTGTAATAAATAATTCGGTTGCGCAAATCTTTCTCAGGAAGGCATTGCGCCTTAATGGATGAAGGGGAAAGCCAGAAGTAACCAATTAATAGAATTAATTTTCTTGGCATTGCGGATAAATTTAAAATACTTCGCATTCTCAATATCGGGTCAGCTCATTTGAAAAGATATTTTTTTATAATTACTCTTCCAAATTGCTTAATCAGCTTCTTTTAAAACGGGGCCAACCAAATGAATATAGTCAATAATTTTTTTAAGGTCGGGCATAGCGCCCAGTTGGTCAATTGAACGACCATTAGCAGAAGAAGTACCTAATAAATCATTGCCCAGAATCCCACGCATCTGTTTAGGACTCAGTCTGAAATGATAATTTGACTCTGTAATGCTTTGAACAACGATGGCGACTCCGGCGATGATAGCCGATGCACTTGAAGTACCGTTAATTTTTTTTCTATATGAATCGATGGCCATCTCCGATGAATCGTAGTGAAAACCTGTTGTTGAAACGCGCTCGCCCCATCCATAACAATTTATGCGTCTGCCAAAATTTGAATGCATGATCCTGGTATGGGGCGCTGCATCAGAAGCAGCAGCAACCATAATGGCTCCTGAATCCTTAAAATGGGGATTTGATGGATTGAGTGAATTTTTTTCAAAGATGTCAGAATAAATGTCCAGATCATTTCCCTTGCCAAAAGATTTCTTTCCGTTTCCAGCCGCCTCAATCACAGTAATTCCCAGGGCCGAAGCCAAACGGATAACATCGAAAACTGCATCCTGAATCTCCACAGGCCATAAGCTTTCACTGCCCGGAGAATCATAAATTTGCGCTTCCAGTAAAATAATATCTCCGTAGTCAAGTTGGGAAATTGCTGCCATGATTGCGTCGGCTGTATTGAATGATCCATCAGGTCTCCATTGGGAAATAAGATAACCATTCGCTTTGGGTGCAATTCCTTTACCGGAAATATAATTGTGTTGAGTAAGTATTATTCCCAATACCGCTTCTCCGTGGTTTTTGAATGCAGGAAAGCTCAATCCGGTGCAAGGCAATGTTTCAACAGCGAACTTCTCAGGATCAAGGTTCCAACCCTGCTCAATATCAATAAATTTTATTCCCGTCCCATCACCACCTTTCTTACTCCATGCGTACTCCGCATCAATCCCTTCAGGCGCAGGTTTTAAATAACCCTGGTAAACCGCAGAAGGAGTTTTAACTTCTGTTATGGATGGCGGCAGGATCGCACCTGCTTCTAAATATGCCAATTCAACGTTGACATTTCTTTGTAAAATCTGCAAAATCTCATTTGAAAATTCAACATAAGGGCAATTAATAAAATAATAATTCAGAAAATTCGGAGCCAGATATTCACGATCCATTATGCCTGCACGGCTTGTAAACTCTGTAATGAGTTCAGGCTTAAGCGAAGTGAATAATTTACCAATTCTTATACCGGGGAAATTTTTCAGCAGAAATTTAAAAGGGGATGAATCGTCTTGAAAAAAATAGCGATTGATTTCATTTGCCCCATTGAAGGGCAGTTTCAAATAGTTTTTAAATTTGACCACCATGCGTAAAAATGGCCGGCTATAATTCATTTAATATTATTTTCACAAATATTTTTGACTCTAATTGTTCTAACCGATTAAGAAAGGGTACGGATTCAAATCAAACAGGTGATTAACAATATGGTGGCGGAGTCGGAGGTTTTGGTGGATCCTGCGATCCGGGAGGATTTGTTATGTTTACATTAACGTTTATATTCAATCGTTTGTCCGGGGGCATTAATTGTAATATGTAAACAGTCACGGATTTCCTTCCATGATTCCATTCAAAATAAACAGCATGATCAGAATACCCATTCAGCACTTCTGAATCGTAAAAATGGAGCCAGCTACCAATATAAATTTCATATGGATGAGGCTCAACATCTAGATCTCTTTTATATTTTTCATCGAAGTATGCCTCAGGTAAACATTTGTGAGTAACCCATTTATGGAAACGATGATCATTTAATTCACCCTCCTTATAAAAATAATCTTTCATAAATACTTCATAAGACTCATAAATCTTAAAACAGGCTTCCTTAATTTCTATTTTCTCCAAAAGACTGTAATAGCGCGGAGTTTCATGAGCTTCTGACAGACGAGAAAGTTTGCCTGAAGGTGTAAAGTCTTTTTTAAATTTTACCCATTTCATAATTAGAGATTTAAAGGTGATATAATAGAATTCATAACTAATTGATACATTTAAAATCTGTGCATCACAAAGCATGTCGTGCCCGCAAAATTCAAAAGCTTGGAAAGTCTTGATAGAGTAAGTAAGAAACAGTGAATCCAACTGCAACCTCCGAAGGTTTCCAATTGTCGGAAATAATCTAATCCTTTATCGTAGTATTGAAGGGGTAGGGAAACAACACATGCGACTTTTCCTTGTTTCCAAAGGTGCAGTATCTAAATTTATCGCTTTTCAAGGCAGTTTCAAAGCCTAAATGTGTATTTGGTAAGAATATAACGATAACGTGTAGGCAATTAAAGATATTAAGTAAGTTCCTTTGCCCTAACTATTCCTGTGCCGCAACCAGAACACCCATATTTTTCAGCTGATCAAACAGCCTTGACGCTCCAACCGGATTTATTTTTTCAGACCATCGCCGGATCCATTCAGATAGTTCAAATCGTCCCTCCAGAGTTCCAAGAATAGAGGCGATTTCCCTGTTTTCCCAAAAGACAATGGGCCTTTTCAGCAGAGGATGTGTGAGTCCTGGCCTGCTGGAAACCTGGTTCGCAATAATACAACCAGTTGGCATCAATCCTGCATCAGGTGAAAATTCAATTCTTTGTGAAGGAGTCCAGTATTCAGGTGTAGGCATTGATTCTGACCTGCGGGTCTTCATGATTCTTTTTGCCCAGAATGGATTATCCTTCGCCGGACAAGCAGCATCATAAACCGCAGAAATTTTTTCTTCATGTAGCCTGATCAGTTCCAGTTGGCGTTCCTGGTAAAAGTCTGTGGCGAGTGATACATGATCAGGATCCGTAAGAGTAGTATTGATGACAATCGCAGCCTGGATGGCACCTGCCATCGAACACTGGACACCCTGGGAAGAAACAGGATCAAGCCCCACACTTGATTCACCCACTTTAATATAATTGTGACTTGCAGGTTTTTTATAATAAAATGGAGTGACATCATTTGCAATGAGATTCCCCCGAAGTCTTCCAGTAAGACATGTTTTAAAAAGCTCTGTTTTCTCCAAATAAGATGTATAAAGGCGTGTAAGTCCAACGCGACCGGGAATCCTTGTGATTTCAGGGTCCAGGAACAATGTTGCATGAAAGATTCCGTTCGAAAGCATCGCGCCCCAAAACCAATTGTTAGTCCCGGATTCCAGTATTGTTTCATTTTTTTTGAATCCTGTATTTTCCCAGGATCCACTAACCGCAAGAGTTGACGCGGCCACCCGCTTTTTAATACCACGTATAGCAGATTTCTTTCCACTCGCATCTACCAGAAAACCCGCTTTACATATTTGATATTTTTCATCCTGGCGAAAGCAAATCTCCCATCCTTTATTTGTTTCTTCCAGGCTGATCACTTTCGAATCCGGCAGAAAACGGATTCCCCGTTTTATTGCAATTTCCCGAAGCAAAGAATCAAATTGACCGCGGTCAGTGAGAAATCCAGGAGGATTGACCGTTTCAATCATTTCATCATTCCAAAACTTAAAACTTCGCGCAATGGGGCTGCAGGTTTTGTGAAATTCATCCAGATCAATTCCTACGGTTTCGAGTAATGTAAAAACACCCGGACTCAGGGATTCTACCATGACAACGCCAGCATTTTTTTTTGCAATCCAATACCAACGGACCATACCCCAGCTCTTTTAATTTTAGCGCAGTTACGATACCTGCCGGACCGGCGCCCAGAATGCAAATACTTTTTTCATTCATGAAAATATATTTCACTGCCTATTGTTCCGGATAAAAGAAATCCGGTCGCCGATCAAGAATCCGTGTATATGCCTGTAACACATAATGCAACCAGCCCCTGATATAATCGCAGGCAGGCCTTCCCCTGTTAATCACTTCGTGGTGGCAACCACCTCCGCATAGGTAACGAGCCCAGCAACTTTTGCAGGGTTCCTGTCGGTGTACATGTCTTTCGGTTAACCATGCCTGTTGGATATTCCGGTCAATTCCTTCCGTCAGATTTCCAAAATATCCTTCCCTGTTTTCAACGAAACGGTGGCAAGCAGCCAGTTCACCACTCGCAGAAACGCCAAGATATCCTGCTCCCGCACCACATGGGTATGGCCGGTGTGTGCCCCGGTGAATTTCTTTCAGGGCAGTCGACATATTCGAAAAAGGATATCTTTTCCCTGCAACCAGATTCTTTTCGAATTCCTGTCCGCAGTTAATCATATTTTCAAGCATCTTTTCCAGGGAAACCGAATCCATCTCATCATTACCTCCCGGAGAACTGAGCATTGGAGAAAA
>JABDDT010000056.1 GCA_013287475.1 Bacteroidota bacterium | reverse complement strand
CAGGATAAAAGCAAACAGCGATGATGCTTTTAAAAAACTGATTGAAAAGATCATGCTTCAGTACCGCGATAAACTTTTTAATCCCACCTGGGGAGAACAAATTAAATTTCTTTCAGACAGATCCGTATCTGTGAGTATGTTATTTCACGGACTTACAAATAATCAGGCGCAAGCCGCCTGGCAGGACTTTGAGAACTGGACCAAGGAAAATACATCTGTTTATACCTGGGTAGAACCGTTTGGCATTTTTGTACTTCCTGCCAGGAATATGTGGGATCCGGCCTTTCTGCGAAAATTCGCCAAAGACCAGATAGGTACTGATGACCAGCCCGGGGCACCGGAAGAAAATATTTACTGGAAAGGAGATGGCGAACAGTCAGGACAATTCTTACACGGATATCATTCCGGCTGGCTCTCGCAGGATTTGTTGAAAGATGAAAATATTACACAACTGACAAATGCTTTGTTTGAAACCAGCCGGTTATGGTCCTTCTCTCTTCACTTTAACAAAGGTCTCGCGGGAACCCGACCCGAAGAAAAAGAAGCAGCCGCTAATACTTCCATTAACCCGTCTTTGCTCGATGCATTTGCGCTACTCATTCTCGCCGGAGGGGAAGGTCCGGCCATGGAAGGAATTGCCGGACATGAACCCAATTTGAAAGAAGCGAAAGAAGCTGCCAGATCTATGCGTACTGCGATGGAACAACTGAAAAAAATAGTGCCCCTAAAAGGATCGTATGTTAATGAAACAGATTATTTCGAGGAAAATTGGCAGGAGAGTTTTTGGGGTTCAAACTATAAAAAATTACTTGACGTAAAAAACACCTACGATCCCAATGGGCTCTTTTTTGTACATCATGGAGTTGGCAGTGAATCCTGGAGCGCAGATGGTTTTACCAAATTAAAATAGATTAACCGGATCGGACTTAATCAATTAGAAAAAATAATAATAATTTTTCTTTAACAGCAGCGGAATATTAAAGTCCGTTAATGATAGTTTAATCGAGAAATTTATCTAAGATTCGAGATTAATTACTTAGATTCGTTTCCGCACTTTGTCATCTATCCCCAATTGAATACTACCATAGCCCATCATAACTCCTAAGGCCTCACCGGTCATATCGCTCCAAAGAAAATGGGGCACATACTCCATATCTTGAACTAAAGTCTGCACTGGACATGAAATGAAATTCATCCAGCACGGTTCATATTCATTCCATTTCTTCACCATTAAATAAAACAAAATGAAAACAAACGCAGATTTACAAAAAGACGTTCAGGATGCCATCAAATGGGAACCTTTACTAAATGCAGCTGAAATCGGGGTCATTGCCAAAGATGGAGTCGTTACGCTGACTGGAATGGTAGATAGTTATGCAAAAAAAATGGAAGCTGAAATTGCGGCGAAAAGTGTAGTAGGCGTTAAAGCCGTGGTTGAAAAAATCGAAGTCAGATTTAGCAACTCATTTAAAAAAAGTGACACCGACATAGCGAACGATGCTTTGAAAGCATTTAAATCGACATGGGATGTGCCAGATGACAAAATAAAAATTACTGTAGAAAACGGTTGGGCAACTTTGGAAGGAGAAGTACCCTGGAATTTTCAAAGAGAAGCCGCTAAAAATGCTGTAAATAACCTGATAGGGGTAAAAGGTGTAACTAATAATATTAAAATCAAACCTAATATTCAGGATGCCATTGAACAAAGGGATATCGAACATGCACTCGCAAGGAACTGGGCCGTTGACGATGAAGAGATCCATGTTCATGTATCAGGCAGTAAAGTGAAACTGGATGGGAAAGTTCATTCATTTTATCAGAAAGAAGAAGCTGCAAGAATTGCCTGGAATGCTCCTGGTGTTTTAGCAGTCGACAATGAATTGATTATTGAATACGATTAATCATCAAAAAAGAAAAACGGAAGATCAACCCTTCCGTTTTTTTACACCGTTCTTTTCAAATAGCACCACCTGATTTTGTTCTTGCCATCCCTTATTCTAAAGCACCTGATATCGTTCGGCTAATTAAAAAAAATAACAATGAAAAAGACTTTTTACAATTTGCCTGCTGCAATTTTAATATTGTGTGCAGGTGCATTCATGATATTCTTTACAGGATGTTCTGGCAACTATAACAGTGTTACTACAGAAATGCAGGCGAAAGTGGATTCCATGACAAATGTTCTAAAGACCTATTCCGACGGAAATGACTCGCTTGAAAAACATCTTATTATGTTTGACACACTCGACTTTGTCGTATTCTCCACCCAGGACTGGGTTCGTTTTCATGAAACCCATTCAAACGATATCATTGTCAACTGGCCGGACGGTCACCACACAAACGGCCTTCCCAGACATATTCAAGACATGATTGCGATGTTCGTATATGCACCTGATACGAGAATTAAAGTACATCCTATTCGCTTTGGAAATGGTACAGGTGAATGGACATGTGTTACAGGTGTCATGGAAGGTACGTTTACAAAACCGATGCCCATTGGGAATGGAAAATTCATTCAGCCGACAGGCAAATCATTTAAAATACCTATGTGTACTGTTGGTCATTGGAAAGACGGGTTAATGATTGAAGAATCATTATTCTGGGATAACCAGACCTATATGAATCAAATGGGTCTTGGTAAATAAATCAAATAGTTCTTTAAGAATGGATGATCATATTCATTATTTTGTAGGATCAAATTCCCAGAGGTCCTTTTGCAGGAAATTGTATGGGAGAGGTTCGTGCCTTCCAGCAGTGTAAAATGCCTTATTGCCTATTACGAAAGTAGAACCCCCGATCCGACCGTCGAAAAATGCCATTGGTGTCCATGTATCACCAGCGTCATCATACCGCCAGCATTCGTATTCACCTGCGACATAGCCTTTGCCGGATAGGGCAAAGGCAGCACCGAAAACCGGGACGTTCCCTGGAAAAGAATTCTTAGCTGTCCAGGCGTCTGTTGCCGTATCATATTGCCACCACTGGTTGTTCCCTCCCGGTCCCGAAACATTTCCAAGGCCGGAGTAGATTTTTCCGTTCACTGCGAACCCTGTCCCCCACTGCATTTCGGATCCCGGGTAATCTGCTTTGCGTGTCCATGCATCACTGGCCGGATTGTACTGCCACCATCCCTTCGTCCCGAAATTGCCTATGCTCAGCCCTGCATACCCCACGCTCCCGATGCCCGTGCCAAATGCTCCATCCTGCAGCGTATCCGGAAGATCCGTTTTACGTGCCCAGTTATTATTCTGCGGATCGTATTGCCAGAGTTGGCTCGAAGTTGACGACCCGTAATTGTTTAATGTTTTTCCAATTCCGATATAAGCCATATTGCCAATCACCATACAAACTGGTGATTCGAGAACCGGGCCCGGTGAAGATGCCATCTGGGTCCAGGCATTCGTCGCCGTATCATACTGGTAGAGATCATTATAATCCGAACCGCCGTCATATCCAAATCCGAAATACCCTTTGCCCGCGATAGAAAAACCAGCGCCAATGCCCCGACCACTCAGGATCGGAAGATCGGTCATCCGAATCCAGGCGCCCGGTAGAATAATAAAATCATTCGTGCTGGTTGCGTTCTGACCATTGATCGTCACGGATATTTTCCCCGTGGTTGCGCCGGCAGGTACTTTCACTATAATGACCGAGTCCGTCAGCGAATCGGGCTTCGCTGCGATGCCATTGAAGTATACTGTAACGGCGTTTGCCGAATTACCAAATCCATTCCCTTTAATCGCAACAGTATTGCCCTGAGTGCCGCTGGTTGGACTAAAATTAAAAATTTTTATCTGAGGCGTGCCATTCTTGCTGCATGCTGCAAGAATAAAAATCATGCAGGAGATTTTCATGATCCATTTTATCATGCGGGGAAAAAATAGCGGGGACATATAGAAAAATACAAAATTTCAGGAGACTGAACAAATCATTAACCATCGACATTTTGACAAAACCACCTTTTGATTTCTAAATGTTCAATAATTCATCAGCCAGGTAGGGAGCCAGATAAGTTAATCTTGCTGCATTTTCCAATTGCCAAAAATGGATAAGCTTATTCACGTTGCCACCCAGCAAGGGCCCCATGATATAAATATTAGGAGCGGCTTCAAATTTTTCACTCACATCAAAACCTTTTCGGGATAAATTCATCCGGCAGATATTATTTTTGACCAGGTTAAATAAAAGTCTTGAAGAAGAGTTCTCAAGATCAGCAGATCCGCTACAGTTAATGACCGCCATAAAATTCAAAGGATAGGTTCTCTCCTGAGCCGTTTTAATATCGAGATAATTTAAAAAATTTCCTTTTTCTGATGAACGAATATTCAAAAAAGTCCCTTTTATCATGATTACTTTTTGGAAATCAATTAATAACTGCGCTGCTTTTCTGTATTCCGGTCCGGCCCGCCTGAACATATTGTGCAGGCGGATGGCATAAATACCAAAAAAAAGCTTTTTTGATTCTTCATCTAAAACTTCCATAAGCGAAATCGTTTGCCCTATGATCGTTGCCACATAATCCATATGGGCTCCGTTTTGCATAGCCAATGCTATATCGCGCTCAGCTCCTTCCACCAGTTTTTCGATGGTATAATCACCAGAGTCTTTCACTTTATCCAGGTTTGGTATGGGATGATCCGGAAGGATTTCAGTTGAAGTATAATAGGGCAATTCCCCACTGGCGGAGATAATGACAATTTTATTGATCAGATCCCTGAACTCAGTCATCCCCTGAATTAAATAAAGTAATTCGATACAGCTCGCATTCGATCCGATGATTAAAATATTTCTTCCCCCGGTCTCATTTGTATTTTTCAATTTGGTGAGTACTATGTTTAAATTATCACTGACTGAAGGTTCATAAATATCATTAATATACATTTCCTTATTACCAGCATTTCCCCACATATTTTTCACGGGTGCCGAGCCTGTGGCAACAACCACCTTACGGGATATGATCTTTGATATTGTATTGTCCGCATACTCTAAAATAATTTCATGAAGGCCTCCTGCTTTAAGTTGTAAGTCAATGGCTTCAGCCCGTACTAATTTAATTTCAACAAGCTGTTTTTCTTCAGCTGTTTTTAATAGATGCATAAATTTTTTCGACAGGTAGTTGCCAAATAAAAAACGGGGAATATATATACTTTCCCATTCCTCATTCTCTATGAAGGGAAGATTATTTTTAAGCCAGCTCTCAGCAGTTGTTCCGCCATGCTCCCGGTAATAAGAAATCCAATCATTTTTATTGGATTTTAACCATTCAAAAAATAATGGTCTTTCGGTTTCATAAATAAATTCCTGGATATTGGTAATGGTTAGTGCATTAATCGAAGAGCGGGCGCCATAAGGTATTCCTTTCCAAAACTCGGGGTTCTTTTCAATAACTGCAACCGTTAGTTTTTTTGTGCGAAGGGGGCTATTTAATAATTTATCCAATACTTCTATTAATGTAAGTGTGCTGGCAATGCCACTTCCAATCAAAGAAATATCTGCGATTTCCATCAGGTACCCTTATGAGATTTTGGGTTCTTCAAAATAATAGTCGTTATGATCATAGTGCGTAGAGGATGCACCCATTAATATGGCTCCCCTGCTGAAATTATACATCATATGCCAGTCAAACGGCTCAACAATTAAACAATGGGTGTGATCATTTAAAAAAAATTCTTCTCTTGTTTTGCCATTATTGATGACCACAGTAAAGCTCCCATGTACACAAAATATTGCTTCTATGGTGAGGTGATGAGCATGTCCGCCTCGTTCGGATTCTCCGGTTACTTCACTGATATAATACAGTCGTTTGAAATCAAAAGGAAGTGATTTGTCCATGACCGTTAATCGTCCCCGTTTATCTGTAAAAGACTTTAATTCGATCAAATAAGCCATAAATGAATTTATGGAAAAACTCCATTGGCTTTATCTAAAAGTGTAAGTATATTTTCATCCACGTTAATATCGAATTTTCTACCGAAAAGTGCGTCTGATGCCATGATTTTTTCAAAATCTTCCGTAACAAATACCATGGGGCGTGCTCCTGTTAATGGCCAGTTAATAAAGCGGTAATTGTTATTGATCACCTTATCCTTAAATGGGGAACCTAATATGATTGTTTGAAAAATAAACTCATCGCTGCCCCATGTATATCTTAAAAACCTTCTTAATTTATGGTGTGTATCGAGATAGTTCATAACATATACTGCACAAGCGAGACTAAGTGTCCAAAACGTTTCTTTACCCATGAGCTCTAAGTTAACTGGAAATTTACGTTTAGGTGCAATATAATTAAGAATGAATGCAAGCCGGTGTTTGCCCCTGAAGGGCAATTCAGTAAAATGGTATTTTTCCACTCTTGATTTTGCTTCATCCCACTCCGTACTGAATTTTTTATATAAAATAAATTCATTGCCTATATTTTTTCGAAGAAAATCAGATATATAAGCAGCAGATTTTATGGGATAGTCCTGCCCGGTTAGCAGGTTAACAAAATCATATTTAATTCCGGATGCAGCTATATACCTGATGCCACTTAATGCAGCCTCAACAGTAGAGTACCCTCCCCACCTGATGTTAATCCTGTGGTCAACAAAATATACATTGGGTATATCGAACAATTCACGATGGGTTTCTATATTTATTTTTTTGTCGAGGTGAATATAAAAGTCAAATTCACCATTGTTAAGGCTCGCAATAAGTCGTTTGGTCTGTTTTGGAGAAGTGTAAGTGATGATCAGAACCGCAAATTTCATGATTTAATTTATGAATAATTATCCCGATTTTCTAATTTACATTGCTTCGATTTTTTGGAGGAGGTTAATTAAAAAAAAACAACAATGAAATCAAATGAAAAAAGTATACATATAAATGTAAGGCTCTATACACTTATTTCATTAGCTATAACCTTTTCCATAAATGCTGTAAACGCGCAATCTCCCAATATGGAAACCAGACCGCGCATCGTGGTTACTGCTGATCCCGAACTCGATGATAATAATTCATTGATCCGTTTTCTGCTGAACAGCTGCGACCTGGAAGTAGAGGGTCTCATTTATGCGAGCAGCGGCTTCCATTGGAAAGGGGATGGAAAAGGCACCAAATGGTATGTTCCCGGAAGAGAATATGCACGTTTCGGGTTGGATACCTGCCCATGTGTAAGCTGGCGTTGGGCAGAGCATGAACGCTTTATTGATGATGATGTTGAGGCTTATGAGAAAGTATATGCGAACCTGAAAGTACATAACCCCAACTATCCCCTGCCCTCTTTATTAAAGTCAAAGATCCGATACGGAAATATCGAATTCGATGGGGATATTTCTAAAAATTCGCCCGGCTCAGATTTTATTAAATCCCTGATACTCGATGATAAGCCTGGACGATTATTTATAACAGCCTGGGGCGGACAGAGCACAATAGCCAGGGCTCTCAAATCGATACAGGAGGAATACGAGAATACCATACAATGGGAAGCAATTAAAAAGAAGATTTCAGGAAAAGTAGTATTGCTTCCATCCGGCGATCAGGATGACACTTACGCAAAATATATCAAACCCAACTGGCCTGACATCGAATACCGGCAATTCGTTGCGGGTCCAAACTATGGTTATGGCGCCCAGCTGCACGCAAAACAGCAGGATTCGATCTATCTGACTTCTGCATGGACGAAGGAAAATGTATCAGACCGCGGACCATTGGGTGCGCAATACCGGGTATGGGGCGATGGAAAACAAATGGTCAAAGGCGACCGGATGGATTATTTCGGTTTTTCAGGTTATACGAATGAACAATTGAGGAGTATGGGCTACCTGGTATGGATGCCCGTTCAGGCGAAAGGTTCCTGGATTGGTGAAGGCGATGATTTTACATTTATGAATATGCTGGGACAGGGACTACGCGCCTATGAAAAAGGATCCTATGGTGGATGGGGAGGCCGGGAATTAACTGAAAAAGAGACCAGCATTTTTTCTATGCCGGCAGGTGACACATCCCAGCAGGCGATGGCTGCTATGATGAGTTCAATGACTGAGCAATTGAATAAAATATCAAGTGGATATCCGGATTTCTTTCCTTCTGCACAGCGTGATTTTGCAGCGCGCCTTAAATGGTCTGTGACACCGAAATACACCGACGCGAATCATCCACCTGTTGCAGAGATTGAAGGGCCCTTAAACATAATGGCATCGCGGGGAGAAACCATCAGATTAAATGGAAAAGTTTCAGATCCCGACGGAAATAAAGTCTCCATTAAATGGTGGCAATTCCAGGTGGGAACTTATCCTGATAAAATAAATATTTTAAATGAAAATACAATGCAGGCAAAAGTACTTATTCCGAAGAATGCAGTTTCGGGACAAACCATTCATGTTATTCTTGAGGCAACGGATGATGGTTCTCCATCACTTACAACATATCAAAGAGTAATTATCACGGTTAAATAAATACCGGAGTCATTTGATCGGATTAGTTGGCATAGTTTTTACAGGAAATGATGAAACAGATATAATTTTATGCAAACAACAAAGGCAGAAATCGGATTCGCATTAAAAATTGCCAGGACAACACTGGGTTATTTAGCTATGGACGATGAGCTGATGAAGAGAATGGAACTCGCTTCCGGTGAAATCAGGGTATTGGGTGGTGGTATTTCGGATACTGAAAAAATTTCTGATAAAAATAAAAGACAGGTAGAAGAGTTTGAAAGGGCATTCCGTGCTTTAAAAAATTCAACGCCTCAGCCCCGGGATTTGGAAATCCTTGCTGAAATACTCGTTGATGTTTGTGTCGATATCATTAGCGACTGCAAAAGGATGGAACAAATCCTTTGTTGAAAAAAAACTAACGATAATATTTATTTAATTTCGAGACATGCAAGATTTTGGTAAGTTTAAGATCATTAGAATAATATGCTGGCAATCGATAACGAATCCATTAAACGGGTAACCAATGGCGATCTGATAGTAAGGGGAAATCCCGAAGAAATTTTGAAGGCAAAATATGAGGATGGCTGGTGTGTCGTAAAAAATATTAGAGAGACTGAAGAACTCGAAGTAGAAAGATCAGGTATTTTGGGGAGCATTTTTTCACTTGTTAATGTTAAACGTAGACTGGCATATGGGGAACTGATAGACAATGACTGGTACATTCTGGATGCAGAACTTCACTGATAAATTTAAACCAATGGCTTCAGCATCTGATCAAATCAAACAAATAATCCACGAGAAACTGGGGATTGAAATAGAGAAACTGACAGATGGAGCCGATTTCAAGGACGACCTGGCTGTTGATTCCCTGGACCTGATCGAACTGCGGATGGAAATTGAAAAACGATTTTCAGTAAATATGCCGGAAGAAGTAGCAGAGAACCTCAAAACCGTCGGATCCCTGATCGAATTTGTAAATGAAAAGAAAAGATAATCCGAAGTTATTTATTCCTCAGGCAAATCATCAAAATAGGTTATCTGAATCATCTCATTTCTACCGATTATGATGGGTTCGCCACCTGCAACACCCCGGCTGGAAGTACATATGAGAAATAACTTTTCGCATTCAAAAATCAATACAACCTTTTCATCATTAATTTTTGTTATTTCGTTCACTTTCGCGACTTCCTTTTTTCCGTTATGGGTATATTCCAGGCTTGAAATGGCTGCAAAGAAGGGGCGATACCCCTTCGAAATGATAAATTTCCTGACGCCAACATAAATATCAAAAGCCTGTTGCGATGAAGTTGCTCCAGGTATGGTAAATTTCATTACCTATATTACAGCAAATCAGGTTCTGCTATCTGAATTTAAATCATATTTAGAACTAAACATCATAAATATTGATATAGATCAGTTCCAAATACTATGATCAACCAATATTTTTCGATAACTACTATCCCGGTCACTGTAACGACGAACTAATTTCTGTGGATATCCACCAGGTTTCTACCTAATCTTCGGGCAATGTATGCAACGACTGACCACAATATGAAAGCATACACCACATACCAGACAGGTTCATGCTGAACGGAAATAGGCGAAGGACTCAGCATGACTAAAAATCCTGTTGAACTAATATGCATGATTTGCGCAAGCAAAATATTCTGAGTATTACAATATATCCATACGATGATCACCCTGATAGCCGTCATGACCAATGTAAATGAAATAAAATAAGGGAACCACCAGGAGCCATGTGGAGAAGCTGTTCCAAGAAAATCAATGACGGGCAGGTGCCATACACTCCATATCAACCCCAGTAAAATTCCGTTAACCAAAGCAGAACGCTGTTTTTTCATATGTGGGAAAGCAAAGCCCATCCAGCCGATTTCTTCCATAATGCCTGCAAGTATTCCAAATAAAAATCCGGTGAGATAAAAATTCGGCTTGAATTCCCCGGAGACTGTTTCTGTAAGAATGAATAAAGCGCTCAGAATACAGAGCGGAATAATTAAAACAGGAAGAAACCAACGGGCCGGAAGATTTCCCGGCTTTAACCTTTCCATCAGGATTCTCATGGACTTTCTTCCTCCGGTCAGATAGGTCATAATAATCCCGGATAAAAAAGGTCCCAGCAGCATGAGCGGAAACATAAGAATCCCATACATCTTAGGAATGCTTTCTCCGTGAATTATTTTGTTTGCTACTAAGGCAAAAGCCCCTGACCATGAGATAATAAAAGTCAGAACAAAATAAATTGTGACGGGAAATTTTTGTATAGTGGTTCGTATTGGCAAAATTATTTATCAGTTTTGATGATCTCTTCCAGTGACTTTCCTTTATCGTGCTGCCACAATTTGGAAAATTTTAAATCGACATTTTTTAAAAGCTGGATACAAAGCTGAATGTCCTCTTCTTTCATATCCTTAAACAGCATCCCCGGAATTTTTCCGAATCTTTCATAGCAACCCTCCAGTATTTTTTTCCCTTTGGGAGTCAGGCTGAGGCGCTTTGAGCGTTTGTCTTCCGGATCTTCCCGTTCACTGATATACCCTCTTTTTTTCATGCTATCGAGTAAATTCAACCCGGTAGAAAGTTCATTAATGGTATGGTATATAACTTCGGTTTTTCTCGGTGTCTTCAGATTGGCGATCGCACTCAGCAGGCTGAATTCTTCAAAATGTTGAATTTTCATACCCCTCATTGCAATATCTATATATATCCTGTGTATCCTTGCAATACGGTCCACCAGTTTAGTGATGATGATGTCTGGCCTTGGAGGAATTTCACCGTCAAATAAATTGTCCAGCGTCTCTTTTTTTCTTCCTGAAGCCAGGTAGTATCTGCAAAAATCCGCGATATCAGAATCCGGGTGACTGTCTTCAAATTCTGCATAGCTATTGACCAATTCTACAATTTTATTCACCCTTTTATATTATTTTAAATACAAATTATTGATAATTACATCAAATATACTATATTTATATCAAATATAATATTTATTGAAATAATATATAATATTTTTAATATAAAAATATTGGATGAATGAGAACTTTATTCTTACTAATGACTGCGCTTTTATTTCGGACAATCGCTTCAAACGGAACCTTAACGGTTACGATATTGGATTTGAAAAACAATCAGGGCCGGGTCAGTGTCGCTTTATATAACAAGGAAGCAGCATTCCCAAAATCACCGGATAAAGCTGTTAAAATTTTATTCGCTCCTATCCGTGACAAAAAATCAATTGTCGTTTTTGATTCCCTCCCACCGGGTGAATATGCCATTTCCGTATATCACGACGAAAACAACAATGGAAAAATGGATACAAATTTTTTCGGTATCCCTAAAGAAGGTGTTGGCGCTTCCAATGATGCGCGGGGTCATCTGGGACCGCCGCATTATAAAGACGCCAAATTTAATTTTAGTGGTGGTATTCAAACCATTTCCATTCACATAATCTATCTATGAGGAATAACATAAAAAAATTCAGCGGAATATGCGGCATCATTGGTGTGATCATGCTGGTGGTTTCCTTTAACATCAATCCGGGCCCCCCCGAGGGTGCCAGCTATGAACAGCTGATCGCCTTTGGTCATCAGTATTACGCATCCATATTATGGGGTGCCTGGCTGCAGACGATCGGGCCCTTTCTGATTATCCTGTTCGCCTTTTCACTTGTTTTTCTTTCAGGTGCGGGACAAACGCTTTCGGGCTGGATGGTTTTTTTTGGTGCCGGCGTTTTAATGACCATCAGTCTGATCGAGATAACATTTTACGTCGCCGTTTTATTTAAGGATCCCCCGCAGGGGAGCTTATTCGGATTGAATATCATTTACGCCGTTCAGCATCTTTATTTCATCATTGGAGCGCCGGCAGTTTTTATTCCCCTGGGAATCGTACTAAGAAATTCAAATGTTCTGCCTAAATTGTTCAGCTGGCTGGCCATCGGAATGGGTATCTTCTTTGGGATCCTCGGGATCGTTTTTCTTTTTCATTTGATCCTTCCCATTTGGGTTACGGCTATTGCCGGAGTACAGGCGTTCTGGTGGCTGGCTTCTTCAATCATAGTTGTGGTTCGGTCCAAGTGAAAAATGGATTGGTTCGGTTTACAAGAAGTCAATGCGCTGCATCAATTTTCAGGATTTCATTTCAGGAATATTAGCTCCCTTAATCAAGAGCCAAAAGCCAAGAGCAATTTCATCAATAGCGATAGGACCATAACAAGCAGGTATAATTATTTTCTCTACGTCAGGGAAAATAATGATAGCAAACTGACTCATCAATAATAATAAAGAAGCAAATATACCCCAGGCAGCTAACGCCTTCGGTATATATCGTGACTTAAATAATAAGTAGTTAAATATGGTCGAACCTGAACCTAAAAATATTGCGACAACAACAAAGGACAAAGCATAAGTATCGTGCAATATCGTCAGTGCTTGTATTTGATTTGTATCGAATGCTTTCAAGTGATCAGCATCACTGACGAACTGCATGGCAACATAAGAAATGATAATAGCAATGCAGGCAATCGTTGTCTCTACCAGTCTGAAAAAAACAGCAAGTAAGGCAAGATTTCTGTTTACAGGTTTGAGTAATACATAAAGCGTCCAGATAAGTACCACATCAATAGTAAATGTGATTAAATTGTTGGCGATACCGATACGATATAGTTGTTCTTTAGCCATGATATTACTTGCCGTTTTTGCAACATCTCCGCTTATAATGAGAGCCGAAGGGAAGTGCACATAAAATTCAGCGAAGAGTCCTGTAGCCATTGCAACCAGGTATAATAGCCCTGCGATTCTTGCTGCTTTAAATTGAGATGGAATACTGGTTTGATTTTCCATTTTTAAATAAAGTTATAAAAGATGAATCCTGGAAAAAAGAAGAATCTGTGCTCGCTGCTAAAAATGATTCAATGGAGCAGCGAATGCAACTGGTAGTAGTAAACAAGAATCATTTGAATTTCCGGATCGAAATGAAAGAGGTTTTGAAATGCGCGGATATTTAATAAATATTTCGTGATTTCGGATGATGGCCACGGCGCAGCGGATATTCGGAACTCAATTCATAATGATGCCCAGGAACACCTCCACTTTATTAGAAAAGGGGTTGCCCGATGAACGCCGGAACGAAACCACCTGGCCCACATGCCACAGGCAATCCGAAATGGGGCCGTTGATCATATTCCAAAAAGGAAGGTTTTTTCCCCCGAATGAAATCTTCAGGTTTTCCATATCACTGTCACTGTAACCTGCAATCTGGGTACTCGCTTTCTTAAAGTTTTCGAGAGTGGCTTTTCGCAACTCCTCAAATGTTTTATATTGACCTGGTGGGATTTGGTTTCCCCCGAAAACAGCGATGATCATGGTAGACAAAGCGTAGATATGTTCCAGGGTTTCCTGACTGGTGCGAGCCTCCGGGCTTGGTTTGAAAGTCAGATCTATGGGACGCAGTCCTTCCGTAGCCCAATAATAACGGAAGCCCAGCCCATCCAGAAGCCTTGATACCGCCGTACCGGCGCTGTAATGGTCTGGTGCCGGGGGAAATGTTGCATAAGGCAGCGAATCACGCTGAGCCATTACAGCGAGCGATGCGAACATCATAATACCAATGAGTCTTGTTTTCATTGTTTAAAGTTAGTCCCAGGTTCGATAATGAAAAAATGTTATCGACAAACGTGGTTGTTTTATCGATGTAATTAACTTTAGGTTTTCCCAATCGTAGCGAGAATAATCGCTCTATCAAATAATAATTGATTAGTTCTGAAATTTAAATATTATATACCGAACGACCCTGCGACAAAGAGTATTATACATTCTATTTGGCAGATTGATCATTTCACAAATTACAAGGAGGAATATATCATCCCAAGTGGTATTGTAGAAGTTATTTTTAATTTTAGTAATGGTTCACCGATCATGGCGCAGTTTGATGACAAAAAATATCAATTACCTAAATGTTTTATTAGCGGTTTCAATAAAATGCCCATTCGCGTCCTGCTTCCAAAACATCAGATATATTTTGGTGTTCTCTTTCAGCCATTATCAATAAACAATATCTTCGGTAGTCATGCGTCCGAATTTTCAGATATTGCAGTTGATATCACTTTACTTGATCCTGCTTTTAATTCACTCTGGCATCAGATCGCTGAACAGGAAGATTTTAATGACAGGGTTTCTGTTTTTTTGGGTTGGGCAAAGAGAAAATATATTGAATGGCATCCTCAGGAACAATTAATAAATAAATTTCTGTATGCCGCTAATCAGTATGAATATTCAGTAAATAAGCTTGCCGATTCCCTGTGTTATTCTCCCAGGCAATTGTCAAGAAAATTATTCGATGCAACGTCGATGAATACCGAGGAAATTTTGCTTTATAAAAAATATCTTCACGCGGTTCATTTAATTCATAACACAGACTTGTCTTTAACCGCTATAGCTCATCAGAGTCACTTCTCTGACCAGTCACATTTCATAAAATCGTTCAGGGTTTTTACAAAAATGACACCGGGAGAATACAAAAGAAATAAAAGTGATGTAGAAGGCCATATTTACCTGAATGTCCATTAAATACAATTCTGGCCGCCTTAATAAGATCATCTTGCAGAAAAAAGTATGAAAATAATAGTCTTATATGCATCTGCTACTATTGCTGCCGGCTTAGTATTAGTTAATATATATAATTCCTTAATCGATGCAAAGTCCTGGGGAAGTCATATTCCAGAATCAATTGCTACAGCCAGGGTATATTTTAATATGGTAAATCCCGGAAATTTCTTCAGGATATTTTCTCCCATAAATCAGGCACTTGGATTATTAACTTTAATCATATTTTGGAATTCTTCAACTTCCATCCGCTTCTATCTGGTGATAGCTTTGTTACTGTATATATCAGCAGATGCTTTAACCTTTGCTTACTTTTATCCACGAAATGAAATCATGTTTAAAACTGCACAGCTTACCGATATTGAGCTTTTAAAAAAAATATGGGCAGAGTGGAATGGCATGAATTGGGTTCGCACTTTCATAATTATCATTGGGCTTATTTTCTCATTTCTATCTTTGCATAAAATTTATTCTCTTCCGCTAAAATAGGCGGCTATTTTAGATCGAAATTGAAAAACAAGAACCACCATCATGATTTACCATATTTTAAACGGAGATGCTCTTGCCAACGTTTTTCCGCGTGCTAAAATTGAAGGGGAAATAATCGTTGTAAGGGAAGCCCTGATAGATGGCAACCTAGCTGGCGACAATCTCTATGCCTTTTGGGAAACGAGAACCAATTACCTGGGAATAACAGAAGCTGAATATTATCATAATGTTGTAAAGGAATTCGAAAAAATAATGAACGCTCCGGACAATTCCGAGTTTAATCTATGGTTTGAGTATGACTTATTCTGCCAGGTCAATATGTGGTTTGTTCTTGCCCTTATCAACAATATCTCAATAACCAAAAAAGTCTATGCAGTATTCACTTCTCATTTGGATAAAACCAATAAACAGTTTTGGAACGGATTCGGACGGGCAAATTCAAATGAACTCAACATTTGTTTTGCCGGGAGAACGCCTTTACAAGTTGCTGATGTACGATTTGCACAATATTTATGGAATGCGTATAAGACGAATGATCTCGAAGGATTAACCCGCCTTGCAAAAAATACATCTCCAGCATTCCCCTATCTGCAGGAAGTAGTCCAGGCGCATGTTGACCGATTTCCTAAAGATGGGTCCAAAGGAAGACCAGAAAGAGTGATCGAAGACATCATAAAGAACGGTTACCCCGACTTTCATAAAGTGTTTTCAGCGTTCTGGGAAAGAGAGAGTATTTACGGTTTTGGCGACACTCAATTAAAACAACTTTATGACAAGGTCTTACAATCATAATTTAATATGGGCCATGTCACTTCGCATCTGCCGCCTTCTTCAGCGCGCCTATGTCCAGCCTGACCATTTTCATCATGGCTTGCATAACACGACCTGCCTTTTCCTTATCTACGCGCCCAGGTTTTCTCCAGGTAGTCATTTGCTTCCCGAAATGCCCTTTGACAAATACTATTTATAGTCATAATTTTTGCCTCCATGTCTCCGTTTATATTTTGAATACCGGCGTTAGTTTCAATATAATCCAGGTAGTAATTCAGGTTATTTGCAAGTCCCATAAATGATACGGTGGTTTTAAAATTGTGTGCAATATGGGCCAGTTCAGGATAATTATTTTTATTGAATGCTTCTTTCATAGAATCCAGTTCACCGGGTGCCTGTTTCAGGAATTGCGTGATCATAGTTTTCTCGAATTCTAAATTTCCTCCCGAAACCTCTTTGAGATAATCGAGATTTAGCACTCCGTTGAACACAGGTAGATTATCTTTTTTATCTTTTATTTCTGTCTTCCCTTCGAACTTCAGTATTTTATTTATAAGTTCAAAAAGTTCATTTTCCCTGATTGGTTTTGAAATATATTCATTCATACCGTAGCTTAAGCATTTCTCTTTTTCGCCCGCCATGGCATGTGCTGTCATGGCAACTATTGGAATATTCATACCCAGTTCATTTCGTATTTTCAGAGTGGTGGTGTAACCATCCAGCAGAGGCATCTGAATATCCATCAGAATTAGTTTGTAATCATTTTGTTGCAATGCCTCAATGGCTTCTTTACCGTTATTCACGATATCAAAATCAAGATTCCAATAAGTAAGCAAATGTCTCATCAGATTTTGATTCATAGTATTATCCTCTGCTACCAATATCCTTACATGGCTATCTGCTATTTCTAATTTATTTTTTAAAAATATTTTTTGATTTTCGGGCGCTGTTATTTCTTTTGGTATTGCGTAGGGAATGGAGAATACAAATTCAGTGCCCTCATTTAATACACTGTTTACATAAATGGAGCCGTTCTGTAATTCGACCAATTGTTTAACAATGGATAAACCAAGACCCGTTCCGCCATATTTACGGGTTGTGTCTTCATCAGCCTGTTGAAAGCGCTCAAATATTGCTTCCATTTTATGTGAAGCGATACCTATCCCGGTATCTTTAACAGAAAAGGAAATTTCAATGCCGTCTTCTGTTTTTTTAGGTGCTGTTACATTTACCTCAATTCCCCCGCTGTCAGTAAATTTTATAGCATTATTTACCAGGTTCACCAAAATCTGCGTCAGTCGTATTGCATCTCCAATTAATAAATCGGGCACAGAATATTCAATATTTACCGTTAAGCTGAGATCCTTTGGCTGAATCTTTGTGGCAAACATGGTTTTCACCGAATCCAGCAGTTCACGAAGGCTGAAAGGATTCGATTCTATTCGCATCATGCCAGCTTCTATTTTGGAAAAATCAAGTATGTCGTTGATGATTTCCAGCAGACTTTCTCCTGAATGTTGAATGGAGCGCACAAACTCCATTGATTTCTCATTCAATTGCTCTTTCTGCAACAAATTCGTAAAACCAAGAATTGCATTCATCGGCGTTCTGATTTCATGACTCATGTTGGCCATAAAATTCTCCTTAACGATACCGGCTTCCCTTACTTTCGTTTCGGATTCATTTAATTGTTCATATAGTTGCTGTTGACGTTTAATTCGCTTAGTGATATATCCAAAAGTAAATATGGACGCGAGCACTGAAGTAATCGCCAGAATCAATCCCCATACCCTGGCCCTTTTCCCACTTTTATTCGCATCAATAGCCAGCCTCGTCAGATATTGTTCACGGGGTTTATTTAATAAATCAATCACATGCACAATATCACCCATTACATAGGTTTTCTTACGACTTATATAAGTTGCGATAGCTGCCGATTGTCCCTTTGAAAATAGTGTATCAAGAATGATATGTCCGAATTCCAGTTTTAATTCAATAAGTGAATCCAATTCCTGCACCAGTTTTCTTGTGCTGTCGGTTAAAACAAGGGGTCGCAATTTTGACAGGACTGCCCTTACATTATTCTCATTGTTCCTGATATCTTCCACAAATCCGGAGTCTTTACTGAAAACACTCCGGTATATATGACTTTCAATAAACAGCATGTCCGTCTCCAGCTTCTGTGTTTCACCAATGATCTGGAATTCACGGATTAGGGATTCATTACCCTGTATCAGTTTATTGATATTGCTATTGGAATTATATTGAAGAAATACGACCAGAATAATAGTAGTAATAAAAATACCCAGTAAATAAAGCATAAATCTTCTGTTACGCATATATCACTTGTATTATTTCATTATCATCCATTTGGATGATTCTGTTTCAAAGGTAATTACTAAGTTTTATTAGGTCTGTTGTCAGAAGGTTGTTTTATATAATTGCTCAGAAGAAAAGCGAGCCCAATAATACTTGTCATCATCCCCGCGAAGTCCAGTATAATTAACCACAGATTACCGTCCATATCAAGCATTTGCAGAAAAAGATAGGACATACAGACTAATAAACCGGTGTCAATTAAAAATAATATTGCGAACAGCGTTTTCATTTTTCAAAATCATAGACAAATAGAATTACGTCTGTCCTGGTTAACTCCCGCCTATTAAAATTCCAGCTATAAAAACAACAACGCCACCCAGCACAATCTGTAAAACAGCCTTCATTAATGGTGCATCCATATACTTGTGTCTGATCCAGGCAATAGTTAATAGCTCAGCCAGGACTACAATGATTGCAACAGTCAGGGCAATGTGAAATGAAGAAAGAAGGAAGGGCAGCGTATGACCTGCCGCGCCAATAAAAGTCATCAGGCCGCAAACAATGCCTCTGGTAATGGGATTTCCTCTTCCGCTTAATTTTCCATCGTCGGAAAGTGCTTCGGAAAATGCCATACTGATTCCGGCTCCAACTGCCGTAGCAAGTCCTACTATGAATGTAATATGACTATTATGTGTTGAAAGAGCTGCCGCAAATAATGGGGCGAGTGAAGAAACAGACCCGTCCATCAATCCTGCAAGGCCTGGTTGAATCACTTTGAGAATCAATTCACGCTTTTGTTCCTTTGATTTTACAGGTAAATAAATCATACTAATAATTGATCCTGTAAAATTACATTCTGGTGAAAATTAGGATAACGCTAATCGCCCAATAGGCAAAATCAATAGCCAAAGCCGGCTATTTTTATTAATTTTAGCACATGAATGCCCTGATTATTGACGACAATGAAATGGCCAGAATGATGCTTAAAGAACTGGCAGGCAGAGTTGATGACCTGACTATTGTTGCTGAATGTACGAGTGCATTTGAAGCTTATAACCTACTCCTCAGCGAAACTGTAGATGTCCTTTTGCTCGATATAGAAATGCCCGGCATGTCGGGATTGGAACTTACTAAAAACCTGGTAAATAAGCGCCCCATCATCATTTTTATCAGTTCAAAAAAAGAATATGCGTCGGATGCCTTTGATCTGAATGTGGTAGATTATATCATAAAACCTGTAACGAGTTCCCGGTTTATTCAGGCCATAGATAAGGCAAGGGAAATATTGAATAGCAATAAAGAAGAGGTGAATGTAAAGGAAGACGAATTTGTATTTATTCGTGATTCTAATATTATCCGAAGGTTGAAGCTGGATAATATTTTATTTGCAGAGGCAATGGGTGATTATGTTAAACTTTATACACCTGAAAAGTTTTATGCTATTCATGCAACATTAAAAGCGGTTGAAGAAAGGCTTCCTGCATCCAGGTTCCTTCGGGTGCACAGGTCTTATCTGGTGGCTTTAGACAAAATTGACAGTATGGAAGGAGGGGTATTGGTCATCAACCGCACACCATTACCTGTAGCTGATGCATACCGGTCTGCATTAAGCAAGAGAATGAATGTCATTTAATTTTCCTCATCACCAATTATTCTACATCGTGGCATAACGGTAGTTAGGGAACTACCTGGCCTTCTCATTAACCGATACTATTTGCCGATTGAGCGACTTGTTTGTATCCGGTCTTACCAGAAATACTAGTTTTAACCCGCATCATTACACATCAATTAGGACGTAAGTAAATAATCTGAATTATAAAATTATTAAAATTAAAATCATAGCAATGAAATTAATCGCCATACTTTTCTCATTCTTTACACTTGCATCCTGTAGCCAGAATGAGAACCAAACAAACCATTTGCAGGCACAAATAGATAGTCTGCAAAAGCAGTTGAAAAACAACTATACACCGGGATTTGGTGAATTGATGAGTAATATTCAATTACATCACGCTAAACTTTGGTTTGCAGGAGACAACCGTAACTGGGCACTGGCCAAATATGAAGAAAGTCTGATTCTGAGCGCCTTTAAAAAAATACAACAATTCCATGGTAATAATCCGGAAGCAAAAATCGCTGCAATGATAAATCCTGCAATGGATAGTGTGGATCAGGCCATAGAAAATAAAAACCTGGTCGCTTTTCGTCAAAGCTTTTTGTTTTTAAACGCAAGCTGCAATAGCTGTCACCAGGCTACGAAACGACCATTTAATGTGATCATCACGCCCACCGTTCCTCCCATTACGAATCAACTTTATAAATGATCAAAGACGGTTAACTGGCGCGTCGCCAATCCTGATAATAAATCGTGTATTTATATCCCGGACTCCCAGATTGAAATCAGCAGGATTAAATCCTATGATCAAATTAAGATTAAAAGCGCCATCCTGGACGGTCATGGAAGGCAAAGGGGCATATTCAACCAGCACCAGTTTGGTAATATGATTCAGAGTCAAATATCCATCGGTCTCAAAAGTTTTACCTGAAGTAAGTGATTCCTGTATTTTCCAGGAATCAATTTTCATTCTTAAATTAAAATGATAATCCGGTAAGGAGGTCGCCGTATCTTCCGAAGCATTTTCATTTATTGACGAGTAAGGAATTTGTAGTCTTACAACCAGCTGGTTTGAATTATCAGGCAGCGCAATAATAGCGCCCTCCAGTTTTTTTTCGGAATAGACATTCCCATTCATCTGTAACATAACCGCCTGCGCGTCGCGGTAGTCATTATAATTCTGTGCGTTGATGTGTTTGGTAAACAACACCAAAGCTATAATCAAAGTTTTTTTTCTGATAAAAGTATTCATGTCCAAATTATTGGAAATTAAAATTAACTTCAAAGAATTGACCACCTTCGCCGGGGCTTAGGTGGTCATAAGCATTACTTTTGATCAGGTGTTGAATGTTTACCTGATCGTTGTGAAGAAACTTGCTTCACCGGATAAATCAACTTCTAATACTATTGCTTTATTGTCGTTTTTTAATTCAACAAAATAATCGCTGCTCTTTTCAAATGAATTTCCATACAAAGTCAAATCCGTATTATTATCAGCGTAAGATTCGTTG
>JABDDT010000055.1 GCA_013287475.1 Bacteroidota bacterium | reverse complement strand
ATAATCAATGTTAACATTCACCTGGGATACCTTATGGGAAACGACCTTAACCGGGGCAATATGGTTGTCGCCATCAAAATTATTCGCATAGTACAAAGCATCCTTTTTAGTAAAAAGTGAGTATTCTCCTGGAGGCAGGGATGCGAAGAAATATCCATTTTCATCCGATGTCACAGTCTGAACCAGCCTGGTGCGGATGCTGCTGTAAAAAGCTGATTCCCCCTGTTTGGTCACCTGGCTTAAACTGGTGAGTTCATAGATGTATAAAACGGCTTTAATACCCTTAGGAGGACTTAGTTTTGCATCGGGAGATGGCATCTGGTTTCCAGTAATCCTGAAAATATATCCTTCGAGACCGGTTTTCTTACCCTGGCTATAAGCGGAAGTCAGCAAAATGAGCAGACTGGAGGCCAACAGCAGTATCGTTTTTTTATGAAGCATTGTCAAAGCGCATCAGGGGTAAGTTATACCAAAAATGACTGTGCTTGTTAAAAATGTGTAATTTTAAAGGCTCTTTATCATTTAAGAAAATACATGATACTCAAGAAATTTGTACCCCTGTTCCTGGTAGTTTTAGCCCTTTTTTCAACAGCCCGTTCACAGGTCATAACCAACACTTCCGCCCTTCGGAATGGAGCATTACACGCCCAAATTCAATACCAGGAAATGAGTTCCAGGCTGGCGAGCCTGGCAAAACAAAGAGGCTGGCCGCTCACCATCAGGCTAAAAAGAGGAAATCTGGCTGTTTTGTACGGTCTGGGCCCCACTGGCCTTCCGCTGTATGTTTCCACTAACGATAATATAATTTCTGCAGCAACCATAGGGACAAACCAGTTATGGCCTGGCGGAAGTACAGGTCTGAACCTTACCGGATCCACTCCGGCAATGAAAGGTAAAATTGCCTTGTGGGATGGCGGGCGTGTTTTGCAGACCCATCAGGAACTCAACGGCAGGGTTGTACAGGTAGATAATTCCCCTATACTTAGCGACCATTCAACGCATGTATCAGGTACCCTGATCGCTTCCGGCGTAAATCCTGTCGCCAAAGGAATGTCCAACGGAGCCCTGCAACTTGAGGCCTATGATTATAATAACCATCTTACGGAAATGTTTGCAGCCTCACCAAACCTGCTGATTTCCAACCATTCCTATGGCACCCTTGCCGGATGGAATTTTGATGCAGGCAGTAATCATTGGCAATGGCTTGGGAGTCCGGGAGATACAGTGGATTATAAATTCGGTTACTATGATGATGTGACCCAGGTATGGGATTCTATTGCCTATAATGCGCCCTTCTACCTCATAGTGAAATCAGCAGGCAATAATCGCGATGTTAATGGCCCTGCTGTCGGTCAGCCTTATTACCGGTATAATACAGCGGGCAATCTTGTGCCTGCAGGAAACAGGCCAGCCGGAATCAGTAACAATGATGGATATGATATCATTCCCACTTATGGGGTTGCAAAAAATATAATTTGCGTTGGTGCTGTATTACCAATACCCGGAGGTTATAATTCACCTGCCGATGTAATTCAAACAACTTTCAGCAGCTGGGGCCCAACAGATGACGGACGCATCAAACCTGACCTGGTTGCCGATGGATGGAATGTTCTTTCCTGTATCAGTACTTCAAATAATGCCTACGCTATTTATAGCGGAACTTCCATGTCTTCTCCTGCTACAGCTGGTTCAGGCTTCCTGCTGCAGGAATACTATTACAGGCTTCATAATGTCTTTATGCGTTCAGCCACACTGAAAGGCATACTCATTCACACCGCTGATGAAGCAGGTCCGGCAGACGGACCGGATTATCAATTCGGATGGGGTCTGATCGATATGCCGAAAGCGGCCTCGGTAATCACATCCAACAACACTGACCAGCTGATCCAGGAAAATATCCTTTCAGATGCTCCCGGTACTTATTCTATTCCGGTTACTGCATCAGGAAAAGGACCCCTGACTGCAACCATCTGCTGGACGGATCCTGCTGCTACCGTTGATGAAGTAAATATCCTCAATAACCCCGCCCGCAAGCTGGTAAATGACCTGGATTTGCGTGTGACAGGTAACGGAAATACTTATATGCCCTGGACCCTGAACAGGCTAAGTCCGGGAAGTCCGGCTACCCATGGAGATGATAGCCTGAATAATGTCGAAAAAATTCAAATTCCTGCTACGGTTCCAGGTAAACCCTATACCATTACTGTTACCCATAAAGGAACCCTTCGTAACGGTTCGCAGGCATATTCACTGATTGTAAGCGGTGTTGGAATTTCTCCTTATTGCAATTCCGGACCGACAAGCAGCGCAGGTACCAGGATTGATGAAATAAGTATCAGTAATCTTGATGCGGTTAATCCACCAGGTTGCACAACATATACGGATAATACAAATAATACGATAAGCCTGCAATCCAGTCAAACAATTCCTTTTACGATAAAACTCAGCAGTTGCGATGCCACAGCGGTTTCCAGGGGAGTTAAAATTTATATTGATTATAATAACAATGGAACATTTACGGATCCGGGAGAAGAAGTAGCAGGAAGTTCCATTCTGACCGGTGGAAATAATATCACATTCACCGGGAACATTACAGTTCCCAGCGGTATGAAGGTTGGTAACAGTACCCGCATGCGAATTGTAGCTGAAGAAACAACCGATACAAGCACTATTCAACCTTGCGGAAGTTACGGAAACGGGGAAACGCAGGACTATACTGTAACTTTTGCAACGCTGACAAATGACGTAAGTGTTGGTGCTGTTATAGATCCTTTACAGGGATCCTGCCAGACAGATACCCAAAGAGTTTCTGTAAGAATAAAAAATTCAGGCACCGTTTCGCAGGTCAACGTTCCCATTTCCCTGAAAGTGATTTCAGGAAATACAGTGCTTGCAAATGTCACAACAATATACCCCGATACAGTTCCGGCGCTGAGCTCTGTTATTTATACTTTTCAGGCAGGATACACTTCTACAGCAGGTACAACATATATTATTCAGGCAGGAACATCTCTTCCGGGCGATCAGGATACAGCCAATGATACCATCTCGGATACACTTACCATTAGTGCAGGATCAGAAAAGGTTACCGGAGAGGCGGAAATATGCAGTACCACAAATCCAATGGCCGGCTTAAAAGCAAATGTGACCGACAGTACCGATGCTGTGCTTTGGTTTGACAGTCCGACGGCAACTACGCCCATCGCGTCCGGGAACCAGGCTACTACGACCGATATTCCTTCAAATAAAACATATTATCTTGGTCTGAATGAACTCAGCGGATCAATTGGACCAAAGACTAAAAATGATTTCCCCAACGGAGGTTATAATTATTTCCAGGGAAACTTCATCAGATTTCACAACGATGTACCGATTACGATTGCAACAACGCGGTTATATGTGGGAGCCGGAGGTACGGTTGACTTTATAGTTGGAGATCTTGCGAGCTATGATTCCTGTACGGGATCATTCAGTTATTTCCCCATTACTGAAAATACCATCAATGTCTATCCGACAACTACAACTCCATCGAGAGTTCCTTCAAGCATCAATTCACCCAATGACACAGGTGCCGTTTACCTGTTGAACCTTGCTGTACCTACTCCGGGAGATCACATACTGATCGTAGTTGCAGGAGACAGCGCGTTTTTGTATAGGAGTAATAATATTGCCAAGAACCCATACCCGATAGGTATTCCGGGTGTATTCACTATAACAGGAAATAGCGCCATCGATGTGTCGAATTGTAAAGACACAACATTCTACCAGAAATATTATTATTTCCTGTATGATACAAGAATTACGCTGACTAAATGCGCCTCTCCGCGCGTGCCGGTAGTCGCAACCACGCCTTCTCCGGTCGTTATTTCAAGGGTTGGAAATCTCTTGTCGAGCAATTATGCCAGCGGGAATCAATGGTACTTTAATGATACTCTGAAAGTTGGAAGAACGGGTCAAACCGATTCCCTGAGCGAATCAGGTTCGTATAAGGATGTCGTCACCGACAGCGTGGGATGCACCCTCGTCTCTAACGAATATCTATATACGCCGAAATTGGCTATTATTCCGAATCCGAATAACGGGGTGTTTACGATTCAATTCTATCAGGCAAGTATAGCCAATATAAATTTGCGCGTGTTGGATATAACAGGCCAATTGCTTTATGAATCCCAGAATCCAAATTTCCAGGGCTCATTCAGCAAGACGATCAGTCTGGGCGCCGTAAGTGCAGGTATGTACGTATTGCAGCTGGAAATCGGAAATGCCAAGTCCGTACTGAAGGTAATGGTGTATTAAGCTCAAGGCTTAAAGCGTAAAGCTTAAAGCAATTATTAATTGATAATTGTAAATTGTAAATGAATTCGAAAGAAAAGAATTCATAATTGATAATTAATAATTAATAATTAAATGGCCCAGCCCTGGCAGTCCGGAAAAGTTATTCGCATTGAAAATGCAACAGCATTTACCCGCCGTTTTTGGATTGAGCTTGTTTCAGGGGAGCCCTTTCACTTTCAACCCGGACAATTTGTAACACTGGATCTTCCTATTCACGAGAAGCCTTCAAAACGGTGGCGCAGTTATTCCATTGCTTCCTGGCCTGATGGCAGCCCAATCATAGAACTCGTAATCGTTTTACTGGAAGGAGGAGCAGGTACTAAATATCTTTTTGAAGAAGTTCAGGTAGGAAGTGAGCTTACACTGCGTGGTCCGCTGGGATCTTTTATTCTTCCCTCTCCCATTGAAAAAGATCTGTTCCTGGTGTGTACCGGCACAGGCATCGCACCTTTCCGTGCCATGGTACATCATATATTGAATCACAACCTGCCGCACCAGGACATCTATCTGATATTTGGTTGCAGGCGTCTTGGAGATGCCTTGTATCAAAAGGAAATGGAAGAACTTGAACAAAACCTTCCGGGGCTCCAATATCTGCCGGTTTTTTCGCGCGAAATTCCGGAGAATCACAAACACCTTATTCGCACAGGTTATGTTCATGCAGTTTTTGAAGAAATATGTAAAAAGAAAATGAGCCTGGTACCTGCGGGATCTGAGACTTTGGTATATCCGGCCTCTTTTTATTTATGCGGATGGAAAGTCATGATTGATGAAGCAAAAAAACGAATTGTTGATTTGGGATATAATCATAAAGCGATACATCTGGAACTTTATGGTTAGAAATGGGATATGGGTTATGGGATATGGGTTATGGGATATGGGATATGGGTTATGAGATATGGGATATGGGTTATGAGATATGGGATGAGATTTATTAACTCATAGCTCATAGCTCATAGTTCATAGCTCATAGCCAGTTAAAGTCCTGACGCCGACTGCTGTTCAATGTTTTTCTTGGAAAGAAGTTGTTTGCGGAGTGAAATATCAGGGACTTTTTTGGAGATAACCTCAGATTCTTTGCTGGGATTCTTCATGGTAATCACCGGACTCTTAATATCCTGAATCCTGGTCTCCATGTTGGATGTTTCACGTTCGAGTTCCAGTATATATTCGTAATTGTTCAGAATTTCTCTTTCAAGCTCTTCAATCTTTGCCCTGCACTTTTGGATCATTTTTGCTCTAAAGACAAATCCCACTAAAACTGATATACCAAGGATAGATGCAAGCAGGTATATGTTAACCGTAACCTCGTTGGTAAGCATGGTGATAATTAAATTAAAAAAATCGTTCAAAGGATCTTCAGCAGGTACTTCGCTGGTGCAGGATTGATGCTTCCCAACGGGGGTTTATCACGCAATTGGAGGTTATTCCCAAAATTAAGGGTTCCCTTTCAAATTAAATGTCCCTTTCAATTAAGTTTTATAAAATTTGTTTTTCCACAATTTCCCTGATGGAACGAATGGGTATTCTTTCCTGAAGCATACTGTCACGGTGTCTGATAGTTACTGTCTGGTCATCCCGTGTCTGGTAGTCGACCGTAACTGAAAACGGGGTACCAATGGCATCCATCCGCCGGTACCTCTTGCCAATGGTGTCTTTTTCCTCATAAAAACAACGGAACTTTCCGCGGCAGTCTGCGAGAATTTCTTTGGCAATCTCAGGCAGACCATCCTTTTTAACCAGCGGGAGGATGGCAAGTTTAACTGGCGCCAGTCTGGGCGGAAATTTCAAAACAACACGGCTGTCTTTTTTATCAGTCGTGCTTAAATCTTCTTCCTCGTAAGCTTCGCTCAAAATCATCAGCACGGTACGGTCGAGTCCAATAGATGTTTCAATTACATAGGGAATATAATGCTGGTTAAGTTCAGTATCGAAATAACTGAGTTTTTTATTACTGTATTCCTGGTGGTTCTTTAAATCAAAATCAGTGCGGGAATGAATGCCTTCCACTTCTTTAAATCCTATCGGGAATTCGTATTCAATATCACATGCTGCGTCGGCATAATGTGCAAGTTTAACATGATCATGAAAGCGAAATTTGCCGGATGAAATTCCCAGACTCAAATGCCATTTCATCCTGGTTTCTTTCCAATGTTCATACCATTCCTTCTGCGTGCCTGGACGGATAAAAAACTGCATTTCCATCTGTTCAAACTCCCGCATGCGGAATATAAACTGACGTGCAACGATTTCATTCCGGAAGGCTTTACCGGTCTGGGCAATACCAAAAGGAATTTTAAGGCGTCCCGTTTTCTGAACATTCAGGAAATTTACAAATATCCCCTGCGCGGTTTCCGGTCTCAGATAAATTTCACTGGCTTCATCCGACACACTGCCCAGCTGGGTAGAGAACATGAGGTTGAACTGTCTGATATCACTCCAGTTCGAAGTACCGCCAACGGAACATCTGATTTTATTTTCTTCAATTAATTTCTTCAGTCCTTCGAAATCACTTTTAGCCAGCAGGCTTTCCATGGATGCAATCAATGCGTCTGCCTGATCTTTTTTACCTGCTGCTTCCAGTTCATCTGCAAAAGACTCGATGAGATGATCCACCCGGTAGCGTTTCTGGCTGTCTTTATTATCGATCATCGGATCGCTGAAATTATCTACATGCCCGGATGCTTTCCAGGTAGTCGGATGCATAAAAATGGCTGCATCGATTCCCACAATATTATCCTGGAGCTGGGTCATACTCTTCCACCAGTAATCCTGGATATTCTTTTTTAATTCACTGCCGTACTGACCATAATCATATACTGCACTCAGTCCGTCGTAAATTTCACTGGAGGGAAATATGAATCCATATTCCTTACAATGAGAGATAATTGCCTGAAATTTAACATGGTCATTTGCCATAATGGCTGCAAAAGTAAGGAGAATGAATACTGAACGCAACTCCTTCGGGCTCATTGTAGTATTTTTGCGGATATGTTGGCATTGAAAAGATGCCTGCCTTATGTAAGCTTCCTCATTTTACTCTTCGTTTCCAGCGGTATACATGCCCAGACAAAGGTTTTGAGCGGTATAATCCTGGATATACAAAGTGGAGAACGTGTGCCCTTCGCTTCTATGAGGCTGGTTAAAAATGGTTATGGCAAACTTAGTGATTCTGCAGGAGGTTTTACCTTCCGTTTCGAACAATGGCCGCGTGATACCCTGCAAATATCTTATGTAGGGTTTCAGACATTTTCTCTGGTCCTGGGTGATTCACTTTATAATCGCAAAAAAAACGATACCATTTTTGTGGTTATTAACCTGCTGCGCGCGAATTATATCAATGAAGTGGTTGTCAGCCGTAAAGTGGATTTTGGTCTGCTGCTCTGGCGCAAAATCGTAAAGCATAAGGAATTCAACGACCGCTACCGGTTTCAAAACTTTTCCTATGAACTCTACAATAAACTCGAGCTGGACCTGAATAAAATAAACAGGGACAGAATGGAGAACGTTAAACTGCTCAAACCATTTGCGTTCATCCTGAATAATATTGACAGCAGTGAATCAAATCCCTTTCTCCCCATATATATTACTGAAACATTATCCGATTATTATTACGAACGTGATCCCCTCAGGCGACGCGAAGAAATCAAAGGAAGTAAAACCGTCGGACTGAATAACGAAAGCGTGAGCAAATACCTGGGAGGTATGGAGCAGAATATTGACTTCTACAATAATTTCATACCGGTTTTTGATAAGCGTTTTGCGAGTCCGCTCAGTAATAACGGAGATTATTATTACCGGTATAAAATTGTTGATACCCAATATGTCAATTCCCGCCGCCTGCTTCATTTAATTTTTACCCCTAAAAGAAAAGGTGAAAATACATTTGAAGGTGACTGCTGGGTACATGATACCAGTTTTGCAATACAGAAGATGACGCTACGCCTTGGGCCCAGTGCAAACGTGAATTTTGTAGAAGAACTGACGCTCATCGAGGAATTTTCTCTTTTAAATGATACGACCTGGTTTCTTTCAAAAGATAAATTCGTAGTAAGCCTTGCCGCATTGGGAAAAAACCGGTTGGGACTAATAGGAAGGAAAACCACCACATATAAAAATATTGTTTACAATGATTCTTCCGTTACCCGGGTATTAGATAAAAATAAACTGCCGGAAGAAGTTTTATTCACCGGTAATGCGAGAGAAAGATCTGATTCTTTCTGGCTCAGGTACCGTCATGAAGAATTAAGCAAGGATGAGAAAGCTATTTATAAGATGATGGACACGCTTATAAAAATGCCGGCTTTTCATGCTTACGCCAATGCCCTGAATTTTATCGGAACAGGTTACCTGGATATAGGGAATTATGAGATCGGACCATGGTACAATTGGATCTACAGCAATGAACTGCAGGGATTGCGATTGAGATTTGATCTGGGAACCAATAAGGGTTTCAACAAAAACCTTACGCTGCACGGATATCTCGCTTATGGATTCGGCGATCAGGTCTGGCATTGGGAAGGAGATGGTCTCTACATATTTAAAAGAAATCCGCGTATGTCTCTCTATGCCATGTTTAGACAGGATCTTGACTACGGCCAGCAATATTATGATGAGATCACCAGTGATAATATCTTCGCTCTTGCTGTAAGGAAACCTGGTATTCCAATCAAATTTATCAACCTTACGGAACAGAAATTAGAATGGTTTAAAGAATGGATAAACGGATTTTCATTTACGTTTACCGCAGATCATAAAGTTTATAATCCGGAACTGAACCTTGCCCCGATGAGTGATTTTGTAAAGGGACCGGGCAATCCGATGAATGGCTTCGAGATGTCTATCAATCTGCGTTTTGCATTTCTGGAGAAATTCTTTGAAACAACATTCTACAGAACAAGTCTGGGCAGTGAATACCCGATTATCGACGTTAAGTACACCCATGGGTTTCCGGGCGTCCTGGGCAGCACACTCACCTACAATAAATTATATGTAAGTATCTCCGACTACGTGAAGGTCCCCCCGTTGGGAACTATTTATTATAATTTATTTGGCGGAAAGACAACAGGCATACAGCCCTATCCCTTTCTCAATGTGGCTCCCGGTAATGAAACTTATTATTATAATAAATATGCATTCAGCCTGATGAATAAATATGAGTACCTGCAAGATCAGTTTTTGGGTTTCAATTATGAACATCATATCGGAAGCGGGATATTTCGTTTTGTGCCCCTGACAAGAAAATTAAAATTCCGACAGTTTTATAATGTCAAATTATTATGGGGACATCTTTCTCCCGCAAATGAAGCATATAATAACAATCCCGATTATACATTTAAATCTCTCAACGGACAAACTTATATGGAGGTAGGTACCGGCGTAGATAATATTTTCCGTTTTTTCCGCGTAGATTTCATCTGGCATATATTACCAACCGGTCAGGACTTATCCTATATTCAGAAATTTGGTGTGTTCGGAAGTTTCAGGGTTTCCTTTTAATCTTTACGGAAACCTGCCAATCTTTGGATTATTTACGATGGTCGTTTTCAATTCCGGTGGATCGATCAGGCCTTTTTTTGAATACAGAATTTTACCTCCGGGATCTACAAGGACAGTATATGGCAACTCCCCATGCCAGGAAAGATCGGCAGCTCCGGTGAATTTATTTTTGTCATCCGTATTAAAAAGATAATTCGTATTGGATGCCTGTTCCATTTGAAGAAACTTAAGAATGTTTTCCTTAGCGGATGGCTTATCCATACAAACGCTGATAAATTCAAAATCGCGATCCCGGTACATCCTGTTAATAGTAACGAACTCAGGAAATTCTTTTTTGGATGGATCAGAAGCAGTAGACCAGAAATTAATCAATAATAGTTTGTCAGAAGCGTTTTTTATCAGCTTGCTCAAACTATCCGCATCAATCATCTTTACATCTACAGGTTCCTTTGCCCATGCTATCCGAAATTTTTCAACAAGATCTTTTTTCTCCGACCATTTTATTGAGCAGCCAAAAACTTTTGTAGTCTTTACAGGAACATCCTGGTGATTCAATAATGCATCAATTGCATTCCGGGTATCTGTGTTTTTCGGAGTTTTAAAAGGATTTTCCATATCGTCCACCCTCCCTTCATATCGCAGTTTCCTTTCTTTGTCAAAAATAAAAACATGTGGCGTAGCAACCGGTCCATATGCCCGGGACGCTTTTTCTGTTTCCCCATCATATAAATAAGGAAAGTTGAATTTTTTTTGTTTTGCTCTTATTTTCATTTCATCAAATGAATCTCCCAGGTCCGAAAAATCCAGTTCATCCAATCGAAGACAGCTTGGATCATTCGGCATGATGGCTACAACTGCTACATTTTTATTGGCATAATCCGAAGTTATTTTAATGATCCGGTCCTCATAAGCCTGAGCAGTAGGACAATGATTACAGGTGAAAACCACAACAAGAACATCTGCATTTTTAAATGTGGAAAGGCTGTAGGTCTTTCCATCCACTCCTGTAAGATTAAAATCAGGAGCAGAAGCGCCAATCTCCAATGTCTTGGGTTCATCCCACGGATGAGCGATAAAAGCAGTAAGTAAGGCAGAAATACCAACAAACCCCAGAAATAAAATATGTTTCATATCAACTGTTCTGCAATAAATTAAAAATAATAATTATCTATAAAGTTAATTCCGCTTCTTGGAAATATGCTCTGCTTTTAGATTTTCTATTTTATTAGTTGGATCAATATTAAGCCAGACCAGGCTGCCCGTAATAAGTATACCCGCAATTAATAATACCGATGTATTATAATTATGCACCACGTCGGCAATTTTTCCAAAAACAATGGAAAGTAAAAAGGCTCCCGTCTGACCGAAGAAATTCATGATACCTACCATGGTGCCCGCTTTTGCACCTCCTATATCAACACAGGTGGAAAATGCAGTTATAGCATAGAATGAATAACAAAATCCGCAGATTAAAAGACAGGTAACTGCAATGAAATTACTCGTAGAAATTGCAGTTACAATTAAAAATAATCCCGCCATTCCCATCCCAAATGTGCCTACGAATCTTCGACTGAAATTCAGTCCCTTTTTCTTCACAAGCCAATCGCTCAGTATACCCGAAAAAAATGCACCTCCTATTGCTAAAACAAATAAAAAAGATGTGACCAGTTTCATATTTGTCTCCGTCAGATGTCTTCCCTGCTGTAAATAAACCGGCATCCACGCCACAAAAAAATACAGACCCCACTGTGAACAGAAAAACCCAATCAATACGGCCCAGATTCTCCAGTCACTCAGCACGGCGAGCCATGGAAACGGATCTTTATGCTGCAGGAATTTTCTTTTTCCCTCTATTAAAATAACTTCTTCTTTTGAAATACCCTTCATCTGGGAAGGCTCATTCCGAAACCATGACCAGCAGACGATCACCCAAATCAAACCAATAAAACCATTTACAAAAAAAGGAGCTCTCCATCCAAAATGTATCGCAATGGGTACAACGATCAAAGGAGCTACAGCGGCGCCCGCATTCTGTCCGATAAATAGAGCTGACATACTCCTGCCTCTTTCAGCAGACGGGAACCAGCGGCCAATGGTACTCGAACTGGTAGGATATGCGCCCGATTCCCCAATACCAAATAAAAACCGGATTATTAGCAACGAAGTCATACCTGTTACCATGCCGGTTAGTGCGGTAAACAAAGACCACATTAAAACAATACGTATGAATACGGCACGCTGTCCTATCCGGTCAGTCAGCATTCCCGACGGAATCTCAAATAATGCATAGGCAAGCGAAAACGCGCCCACTACCCATCCAAATTGCGTATTACTTAAGTGAAATGCAGCTTTTATCCTCACACCTACCAAAGAAATTGTTACCCTGTCCAGATAAGTAATTAATATGAGGAAGAATAACAAAATCAGCACGCGTTGCCGATAAGGGATTTTTTTAATCATAAAAATCTCTGAATTCCTTTTTAATGAAAGCCCCGGTGGAGATTTGAGCGCAGCCTATTTTGCCCAAGATCGAACATTTTAGGATCAGATCAGACCTGATTATGAATTTTATATTTTGATCTTATTACATATTTAATACGCATACACCAAATATCCCTGAGAGCCCGATCCGCTGAGCTGGTTTTTAATGTTTAAGAAAATCTTCCATTTGCTGATAAACCCATTGCGGTTCGTCATACATAATAAAATGATTTGACGAGTCGTTGATCGAGATGGTTAGATTTTTTGCCAGTCTGAATTGATCTGTGTAGTTCTTAAGAACTGATTCGTGTGTTGCGCCATATTTCTTGTAACTAATCCAGTCTCCCAATACTAAAACCGGCCTGATCACATTCTTCATTTCGGGCCTTAGATCAATGCTGAATAATTCATACATCACTTCGCCCTGGGTAAGAGGGTCTGATTTTACAGCCATTCCTGCTACCAGCGAAATCTTTGCTGAATCATGGATCATCATAGGAAGGGTAAATTTTTGATATTGCCCTATCTGTTCAGCTGTCAGATCCTTCATACCGTTTTTTATCTGCAGTCCTATTTTTCGTGAACTGTCAACCGGAATATCTGCCGACATGGACATTGCCGGTAAAAACGGAGCACTGCTGACAATGACCAAATCACCTACCAGCTGTGGATAGGAAGAAGCGAGTTCCAGCGCAACAAAACCACCCAGACTATGTCCGACAATTACGGGGTTTGTCAATTTATTCAGTTTTATGAAATCAGCGAGCTGGTTTACAATTGTTTTTAGAATACTGTCCGATTGTATAGGGGGCTGACCTGCAAAACCGGGTAGGGTAATTTCAAAACATTCATATTGCCCCTTGAAATGTGATACTGTCTCGTCCCATACTTTTCCGGAACAAAATAATCCGGGGATAAGTATCATTGGCCTTCCCGTACCTGTCCTTATAACGCTAAAAGAAGGATTGGGAATAATTTTTTGGGCAAAAATTGATTTGCAAAACAGGAGGGATAATGTCATACAACTCAATAAAACAGTTATCCGAAATACAGGGTTCATAATTCTTTCTTTGTGTTTCATATATTTATTTTGAATACAAATGAAGAATAAACCGCGGGGTAATTCCAATCGATTTGACGTAATGATGAATTATATGGATGATCAAAGAATAATGAATAAAAACCCTTCTATTCATAAGCAAAGAAGCAAATCACAACAGTTGTTGATCAAATCCCTGCTTTCGCCTGTCATAATCACCGTTTCATCCAATTTTTCCTCCTGATTCTCTGAAAAGAATAACTTAGCCGATCAACATAAAGTATGTCCTGGTTTTTAAAATATAAACTTCATCATGTCTTTTTTTGGATCGCTTATTTTGTCTTCTGGACAAATCTTTCGATGCGCGACTATGGTTCGCACGCCTGGAAAGCAATCCTGGCAACCTCTATATATTTCATAGGTCAGGCCGGCATTGGATATTTCAGCATTTACTATTTGGTACCACGGTTCTTCTTTAAAAAGAAATATGCCGTTTTTATAATTTCAGTTTTTGTCTCTATCCTGCTGGGGGCATTATTCATTACTGCGGGCATGTTCACCGTATTTCATTCCCTGTTTACTGCAGGGACATATCAAATCAGTTTCAGCGCTTATTTTCTATACAGTCTGATGGCCGAATTTTCTACAACATTGATATTTATTTCCTACAGGATTGTTAAGGAAAGAGTGCAGGCACAGAAAATGAACAGTATTCTGGAAAAAGAAAAAACGGAAAATGAATTAAAATTTCTAAAGGCACAAACCAATCCTCATTTCTTATTCAATGCCATCAATAGTATTTATGTTTTAATAGAAAAAGATCCTGATCTGGCAAAAGCTACTTTAGCCAGATTTTCAGATATGCTGCGCTACCAGTTGTATGAATGCAACTTTGCTGAGGTTCCGGTCGAAGAAGAAGTTGAATATCTGAACAATTATATCGAACTGGAAAAACTAAGGAAAGGATCGGCTTTATCTATTGAATATAAAATAAGCCCCTCCGTAAATAATTTTCTAATTTCACCCTTACTGATCATTCCATTTGTTGAAAATGCTTTTAAACATATTTCGAATTTTTCCGAGAAAAATAATTTTGTGGATATATCATTGAATTACCAGGAACGATCACTAAAATTAATTGTCAGAAATTCATTTGATAAAGGAGGTTCCCTGCAAACCAAAAATCCGGCGGGCGGGATTGGCCAGGATAATACGAAGAGAAGATTGAAATTAATTTATCCTGACAAACATGATCTGATCATTAAACAGGATGATGAAACATATTTTGTGTCATTAACTATAAAAATTCCTTGACAATCCGTTGTATAATTGTAGATGATGAGCCACTTGCCCGGGAGGGTATGGAAAAACTGGTAAAAGATGCCGGGATCTTTGACCTGGCGGCCATATGTAAGAATGCCCTGGAAGCCAACAAAATTTTGTCTGATGAAAAAATTGATCTCATGTTCCTGGATATTCAGATGCCTGGTATGCGGGGTGTTGATTTCCTGAAAACTCTTTTAATCAGGCCACTGGTTATCATCACTACGGCTTATCCGAATTTCGCACTGGAAGGATTTGAACTGAATGTACTTGACTATCTGGTTAAACCAATTACCACCGAAAGATTCATGAAGGCTGCTAACCGCGCCAGGGACATGCTTGAATTTAAAGAAGATGAAACTACCTCAGGCAGGAAGGACTTCTTTTTTATCCGTTCAGCCAGCAGTTATGAGAAAGTATTCTTCAGTGATATTTTATATATAGAAGCGAGTCAGAATTATATGACAATTCACACAGAAAAAGGGAAATTAATGGCGTTGTTAACCATTAAATCCCTTGAAGAACAATTACCTGGAAATAAATTTCTGCGAATTCATAAATCTTATATTATTTCACTGGAAAAAATTACTTCGCTTAGAGGAAATGAAATAATTATTGGCAGCTATAATATCCCTATCGGTAATAACTATAAAGACCAGTTATTAAAAATTGTCAATGACCGATTAATTGGTAAATAGTATTCGACTAGGATAGCCTTACTTTTTTATTACTGATTATGTATACAGATAAAATGATCGATACATAACTTGTCAGTGTAAGAAGGGCTGACATGTCATAGTGAGCTTTCATGAATAGCCTGCAACTGACTATACTGGCAACTGTAATAAGTATCAGCATTGAAAGGGTAAATAGAGTTTTCATTTTAGTATTTTTTAATTGTTAAACTATATTTCATTTTTCTGGAATACCGGATACATATAATAGACCGGTATCATCTTCTTTGGTTTAAAATACCAACCCTTAAGGATTGTTATCGTTTTGTTAGGATTCATAATCTTTTAGGCAGGCTATTACATTCGCATTGCCGAACCTGCTGGAGAATAGTAATAAAGAATCACAGCATTCAAAAAATTCCGGAACTAAAGATTCTGAAGAATAATCCGGCAGATTTCTTCTATCTCATCGGAAGATATGATCAGCGGAGGTGCAATTCGCAGACAATTTGAAGCAAATAAAAACCAGTCTGTGAGCAGTCCATCACTGATACAGGCATCAATAATGCGTTTATTGATTTCAAAGTTTTCAAATTCCACGGCAATTAGCAGACCCGCTGTACGCAATGATTTTATAGAAGGATGAATCAGCAATTTTTGAAATAGTTTTTCTTTTTCTGAAACGGCTTTAATCAGATTTTCTTTCATCAATACTTTCATGGCAGCGAGTCCTGCGGCACAACTGAGCGGATGACCTCCGAAAGTGCTGATATGACCCAATACTGGCGCATGTGTAAAAGAATCCATCAACGATTTTGAAGCTATAAAAGCCCCGAGCGGAAGTCCGCCTCCAAGTGCTTTGCCCAATAAAATAATATCCGGTACGATCCTGTATTGTTCAAAACCCCAGAGAGATCCCGTTCTTCCAAAACCTGCCTGGATCTCATCCAGGATAAGCAGGGCACCCGTTGCATCACATTTTTTTCGCAGGGCATTCATCCATTCGAATGCCGGTTTGATCACAGCATTTTCTGCCTGAATGGTTTCAGCTATCACGCAGGCTGTTTTTTTGGTGATCTTATCAAGGTCCTCTTTGTTATTGTATCTCAGATGCGAAACAGCCGGCAGCAGAGGTCTGAATGCATTTCGCCAGTATTCATTTCCCATCAGGCTGAGAGCTCCCTGTGTGGATCCATGATAGGAATTTTCAAATCCAATGATCTCCGTCCTACCCGTAACTCTTTTGGCAAGTTTCATGGCGCCTTCTGTGGCTTCCGTTCCTGAATTAGTAAAGAAAACGGACTGAAGATTTTCAGGCAGGTATGAAGCAAGAAAATGTGCATATTCAACCTGGGGACTCTGGATCAGTTCTCCGTATACTAAAATATGCAGATATCGATCCGCCTGTTCGCGGATGGCCTGAATAACTTCAGGGTGACGGTGACCTGTATTGCAAACACTGATTCCACCAATCGCATCCAGATATTTTTTCCCTGATGCATCAGTCAGATAGAGCCCTTCCGCATGAACGATCTCCAGCGCCAGGGGAGTCGGGGATGTTTGAGCTATGTGTTTGTAAAAGAGTTCGCGTTGATTCATTTTAATCGTTGGCCGTTGGCGGTTGGCAGTTGGCGGAATTTAAATTCATTTTTAAAAACTATCAGACACAATATTAATATTCGTTTCCCATAAATGCTCATCAACCGCCAACCGCCAACCGCCAATGGCCAACGAAAATGCTTATCTTAGTATAACTTCAAAATATAAATCATGCCTGTCATTCTTCCTGTAAAAGGCATTTCGCCCGGATTTGGAAAAAATGTATACATAGCGCCCAATGCTACGATCGTCGGCGATGTGGTAATTGGGGATGATTGCAGCATATGGTTTAATGCTGTAGTACGCGGTGATGTGAATAGTATACGGATTGGAAACAAAGTAAATATTCAGGATGGATGTGTAATACATTGCACTTATCAGAAAGCAAATACAGTTATCGGAAATAATGTTTCCATAGGTCATAATGCCATTGTACATGGTTGTACAATCCAGGACAATGTTCTGATCGGCATGGGCTCTGTCATAATGGATGGTGCAGAAATTGGCAGCAATTCCATTATTGCTGCCGGAGCCGTGGTACTTGAAAATACAAAGGTTGAACGCGGCGTCATTTATGGAGGAATCCCCGCCCGTAAGATTAAGGATATACCCCAGGATCTCATCCACGGAGAAATTGAAAGGATCGCCAATAATTATATCCTTTATGCGGATTGGTTCAGGCAAGCTTAAAGCTTAAAGCCTAAGGCCCAAAGCTTTTAATTATTAATTATTAATTATTGATTATTAATGGGTTATGAGTTAATTTTCAAATCTTCCAATTAATAATAAATAATTAATAATTAATAATTAGCCAAAGGCGTTATCCAATGGTCGTCTCATCGAAGATTTAAAGCTATTCATCGAGTTTCGGGGCCCTGGATTGCAATTGCTGAATCTTTTTTGTAGGTTTAATTCGTCAAAAGAAATCCAATGAAAACAGGTAAAAACCTCCTCAGCTTAATTGTGCTGTGTTTACTTTTCAGCACTGTTTATTCCTGTAAAGCTCAATATGGTTGTCCATCCAACGGTAGAAACGTGGGTGCCGAAAGGATATTGAGCGGAGAAAAATTACCTAAACCCCCAAAATTTAAAGCTTAATCCATGTACTCTTTTTTAAACCAGTTAAATCCCAACACTATGAGCCTAACCCTACGCACCGATTTCGGTTGTACCGAAGCAGTAATAGACGACGATTGCGGTCTTAAAAGATTTTATGAAGTCGCCAACATCCTATCCGACGACCTGGATGTAAATTTCAACCACAAATCCGATGATTTTGATTCGCTGATGTGGGACTTTTCTTTCAAAGGTCATGTGCTCACCCTGCATTATAATATCTATACGGGCATTTCCATTTATCCAAGAAAATTTCGTGAAGCGCCCAGAAAAGACAATGATGCCGTTGTGGAAGTAGCACGATTCCTGGAAGGAAAGCTGTTGATCCACACTGCCAACAGGCTGGCTTCTTAATAGCTTTTCTCTTCGATAGAATTGAGCATCATGCCATAGCTCACATAACGGTCTAACGATAACTTGCCCTCTTCGAGGGCTTTTTTTATGGCACAACCCGGCTCATTAATGTGCAGACAATTATTAAACTGGCAATCATTCAGGCGGGCACGCATCTCCGGAAAATAATGCGAAAGTTCCTGCCTGGAAATATCCACCAGTCCGAATTCCCTGATGCCCGGTGTATCAATAATATGAGCATTCAATAAGGGCAGATCATACATTTCAGCAAATGTGGTGGTATGAATTCCCTTTCCACTCCATCCGCTTACGCCCTGGGTTTTAAGCTCCGAACCAGGTACCACTGCATTGATAAAAGTAGATTTCCCCACACCGGAATGACCGCTTAACAAACTGGTTTTATTGCGCAGAACTTCTTCCACTTCTTCCAGGCCTGTTTTTTTTTCAAGGCTCATTAAAATCACTTTGTAACCAGCTGCTTCATACATCTCTTTTCTTTCTTTGAAAAGATCCATCTCCTTCGTACGGTAAATATCCCCTTTATTGAAAATAATGACTGAAGGAATATGGTAGGATTCCCCTGCAACCAAAAAACGGTCGATAAACCCCTGGGATGTTTTAGGATCTTTCAGGGTAACGATAAGGAGTGACTGATCCAGATTTGATGCAATGATATGGTGCTGGTATTTGTTGGAGGGTGACTGGCGATTGATATAATTATTTCTTTCCCCGATCCCTGTTATCATCATGCCACCTTCTTCCCCGCCTTCTTCCAGATCAATATTCACCCAGTCTCCCACCGCAATGGGATTGGTAGAAGTAATTCCGTCTATTTTGAAAATTCCTTTTATCCGGGCTGTATAGATATCCCCTTCAACGGTTTTCACCGTATACCAGCTGCCGGTGGATTTATACACTCTTGCGCGCATCAGGGAAATTTTCTGAATAGGGTGAATCTCAATATCCATTCCAGTACAAGGAACATAACTGCAGCGAGTACAAACGGGAAGAATTTTTCAGTATAGTGTGTGTAGGTCGTAACCTGGAATTTTGATTTCTCCAACTGGTCGATATCTTTATAAATTGTTCCCAGGCTTTCATTATCTGTTGCACGGAAATATTTTCCACCCGTTTCATTTGCGATCTGTGTCAGCAGTTTTTCATCAATGCTTACTTTCTCCCTTTGCATGATCACACCGCTGCTGGTCTGAACCGGCACGGGTGCGAATCCTTCCGTACCTACACCTACTGTATATACACGTACCCCGAATGATTTTGCAATTTCTTTTGCTGAATTCGGATCCACGAGACCGCCATTATTTTCACCATCCGTGAGAAGTATGATCACTTTACTTTTTGAAACCGAAGCGCGAAGCCGTTCCACACCGGTTGCCAGTCCGGACCCGATAGCTGTGCCGTCTTCCAGCAAACCACTCTGTACATTGTACAACTGGGATTTTAATACAGCATGATCTGTGGTTAGCGGGCACATCGTAAAACTTTCGCCGGAAAAAATCACGAGTCCCATGCGATCCGTCGGGCGGTTGTCAATAAATTCCGATACAACCTGTTTGGCCGCTTCCATTCTGTTTGGGGTGAAATCCTGTGCCAGCATACTTCCGCTAATATCCAGGCAAAAAACAATATCAATTCCTTCTCCGCTGGTAAGCTGTTGTTCGCTTCCAGTTTGCGGGCGTGCTAGGGCAATGATAATGCATGTGATGGCCAGCATGCGGAAAATAAATAAAATATGCCGCAGCAATGTTTTCCATGTTCTGCCATTGCCAAATGCCTTAACGCCTGAAACCAACAAGCTTCCCTGTACACGAATGGGGGGCCGCAGATAAAAATATATCAGCAGGGGAAGCACTGCGAAGAATGCAAAGAACCATGGTTTGGCAAAATGAATATTTGAGATCCAGTCGTACAACACTATTTTTTATATTTCATTAATGCACCACTTAATTTATCAATCGATGACGGATGACCGATGACCGATGACCGAATTCCATTTCCGCACTCCCATACTCATATACTTTATTTTCCTCTCTCATTTATTAATACAATCGCCGATCGTATAACGTCCCAGTTGTTTTCATTTTCATAAGGTCCGGGAATATATTTAGCGAATTTTACAAAATCCCCCATCCGCAGGGTCGTTGCCAGATTGGAAAAAACATCCCTGTCCATTCTCATGTCGCTTAGATTATGAATCAGTTCCTCACTTGTTTTTTCCATGGTGATCAGACCCAGTTTCCTGTTGAGAAAAATCCGGAGGGTATCATGTATTCCTGAATAATATTTTTTTACTGATGAAGGATCCTCGTGCAACATCTTCTTCAGTTGATCCAATGAAGCGAGGGCTTCATCCAATGGCGATATCCGGATAACAGAAGGTTCATTGGCAAACGGTTGACGGTTGACGGTTGGCGGTTGGCGGATGAACCAGACAAATAAAGCCAGCGACACCAATGTAACAGCTCCGAGAATCCAGGGAATGTATTTCACGTCAGGGTTTTCAATATCAATGATAGTTTTGATATCGTGATAATCCTTAGCTGTATCAATTTTACCGTAGGATATTTCAACTGCCAGTGAATCGGTTTTATAAACCTGTTTCCCAATCATAATTGCAAAAGAAGGGATGTAGCGGGTTCCTGAATCGAAACTGGTGAGTTTCCATTCGAGATGATAACTGGCACCACTAGCCGAAATCAAGGAATCCCTGCTTCCTTTTTCAATCAGTTCAAAATGCCGGATGCTGTCAAACTGGGGCAGCTGGTTACCAGACACCATGGGTGATTTCACGTCGAGACTTAACCTTAGTGGTTCCCCGATCAGGATCTCATTTTTATCGATGGAGGCCTTGATCACCGGTGTCTCCTGTGCCCATGCCAGGCTGTTGCCCGCAAGCAGGATCCCGATACAAACGATATAGGGGAGGGTCTTCGCCATCGGCTAGGCTGGTCGGTTTCTACCCACAAAAAATTTCTGTAGAATTTTTACATAATCTTCATCTGTACGCATATGGAGAAGGTCCGAGCCAGATTTAAGAAAAAGGGATTTACAGATTTCTGTCATTTTAAAAAAAGATTGCTGGTAATAATTGCGCTGGGTATAATCGGATGTGTCAACCCAGATCATGGCGCCTGTTTCAGCGTCTTCCACTTCTATCAACCCTGCGTCAGGAAGTTCCATGTCCATTTTATCATACACTTTGATCCCGATTAGGTCGTGTTTTTTCCCTGCAACACGAAGGGCTTCCTCATAATTATCATCCAGGAAATCGCTGAGTAAAAATGTAATGGTTTTCTGGCGAAGAGTATTGTTAAGAAATCTGAGTGCCTGTGAAATATTTGTTTTGTGATGTGCAGGTTCTGTTATGAGCAGGTCACGCACCATATGAAGTACATGATCACGTCCTTTTTTAGGAGGAATATATTTTTCGATTTTATCACTGAAGAAAATCAGTCCCACTTTATCATTGTTATTCACCGCAGAAAAAGCAAGTACGGCGCAGATCTCCGTGATGAGGTCTTTTTTCCTGCCCTTCAAAGTTCCAAATAAAGAACTGCCGCTCACATCCACCATCAGCATTACGGTGAGTTCTCTTTCTTCTTCGAATAATTTGCTGAAAGGATGGTTGAACCGCGCAGATACATTCCAGTCGATAAAACGTACATCATCACCCGGATAATATTCCCTCACTTCACGAAAAGCCATTCCGCGTCCCTTG
>JABDDT010000054.1 GCA_013287475.1 Bacteroidota bacterium | reverse complement strand
GATAGAAAGTTGCGAAATGATGTTAAAAACAAAATAAACGGTAATATTATAAATAACAAAGAACGAAAAACACTATTGAATCCTTCTGAAGATACTCAGGTAAAAAAAATTAACGGTCATGATTTAAAATTTACCAACCTTAATAAAATATACTGGCCAGTGGAAAAAATCGCTAAACGCGATTTGCTTAATTACTATTACCAGGTTACTCCTTATATATTACCCTATCTCATGGACCGTCCCCAATCCATGTACCGCCATCCAAATGGAATAAACGGGCCAAGTTTTTTATTTTAAAGATATTACAGGTAAGGCACCTGAATGGATTGAAACATTTTTATACCATAGTGAATCGGACGGACGCAACAGGAAATACCTGGTTGCAAAAGACGAAGCCAGTCTCTTATATATGGCTTCACTGGGTTGTATAGAAATGAATCCCTGGCATAGCAGGGTAGAAAGTGAAGATTATCCGGACTGGTGCATTATCGACCTTGATCCGGGTAATAACTCTTTTGAAGATGTAATTAAAGCAGCACGTATAACAAAAGATATATTAGATAATTTTGGAGTTGATTCCTACCCCAAAACAAGCGGATCAACAGGCATTCATATTTATATTCCACTTGCCGCCGAATATACATATGATCAATCCAGGGAATTTGCAAGAATTGTAGCCCTCATGGTACATGAAAAGCTTCCTGCAATTACAAGTATTGAGAGAATAGTAAAAAACCGTAAGGGTAAAATGTACATTGATTTTTTGCAGAACCGGCCGCAGGCTACTATTTGTGCTCCCTATTCGGTTCGACCAAAACCAGGAGCAACCGTTTCCATGCCATTGCATTGGGAGGAGGTTAAAAAGGGATTGAAAATGAAAGACTTTAATATTAGAAACGGACTCGGAAGAATTAAAATGGAAGGAGATATTTTTAAGCCGGTTATAGGGAAAGGTATTGACCTTTTAAAGGCAATAAACGCCTATACGGCAAGCAATTAATAGTTATTTCAACTCCCAATATGTATATATCCGCAAACGCGCATGCCTGCTTTTATAAGAAAAAACTCCAGAACATGGTCCTGGAGCATTCACAAACTAACAAATAAAGAGGATGGTTATTTTTTTGTCGAATCCGTCATCTTTTTGGTGCTATCCATTGACATTTTAGTAGAATCAGGCATGGCCATTTTAGTAGTATCTGTTTTTACCGCAGCGGAATCTGTTGTGGTCGTCGAAGATGAACCTGATCCGCAGGCAGCGAAAACACTTACAGCTAATACAGTTAATAATTTTTTCATTTTAAAGAATTGAAGTGATTAAATGGGTATACTTATCAGGTCTTAATACTGGATTTTTTAATAGGTAACCCTTGAAATCTGATGAATTTTCACCCAACTCCGTGAAAATCCTTTGATATAAACCGCCTTCCAGGCAGTTGAATCAAAAAATAATGCCTGGTTTCCAATTAAATAGAGTACCTTATGTACCTTCTTATAGCCTCAACTTTGTTTTGAGCTGCAAATAAAAATTACCCAAAAAAGGAAATGTAATTTTGTTTCTCCCTCATTTTTAAGACTGATAAGTTTCTCGGTTTTAAACCTATCAGTTATGTTACCAGAAGAAATATGTACTGAAATAAGTATCCTTCAATCTCAAATTGACGAGAATGAGAAGAATTTTGATATCGCTTTACAGAATCCACATCAATTAGAACTTGCCAGGATTATTTATAAGAATATAAAAATGATGGAAGGAAGAATTGCAGAATTACGGATTCACCTGAATAAGAAATCAGGTCCCGACTAACAAAACCCTTAGCCGCAGCTGCACCCTCATCGTTACGGCTCTATATAGTTTTAAAATACCCTGTAAAATGCTGGTAAATCACTTATTGGTAACAACTGGAAATTATGGTTTTGATAAGACAAGATTGGATTCCGTTACCAAACCTTGAATATTTCCCTGGAGCCGGTAAGGTACATATCCTGGTAACCTTTCATGGCATCTTCCATTTTCTTCATGGCCTCAAGTTTTTCTTTCATCTTCTCCCAGCTGCTTTCATAAGCTGCAAGGCTTTCATAATGACTAACCATGATCACACGGTTGTATGCGCCGGTTACATCGGTCAGGATGTTTTTTACATCCGGACTTTCTTTTGTAGCTTCCTTAAACATTTTAGCCAGTTTGGAAGCATTACCAGGTTTGGCAACGAAAATTTCATGAACGATAATCATAAAAATTTTTTAATAAGTAATATGCAATCTTCTGTAATTGATTCCTATGTTTCATAAGCATGGACGGCTGTTATTGGAACGGCACATGATTTATACCAAATTTAATCTTTACTGGCACTGGTTCAATAAATATTTTATGTTAACATTTGAAACCCGGTTGACGTGAAAGTCAATCGGATCAATTTTTATGATGTCGCCGGGCAAACAATACAAACCCCTGTTCCTGAAATTCTTTCGCAAGTGTAAAGAGGACGCCGGTTGACCAGGCAAAGGTCAGCAAGCCAGTGATAGAGATCATGCCTTCCAGGAGACGCCAGTTTAATGGCAGATTAAATTTACTGCCTACAGTAGTATATTCATTCAGTGCAAAATAAAATGACAGACTGCCATTTGCAAAACAGTTCCGCCACAAAAAGAAAAGAGACCAGAGAAGTACCTCAGTCAGATGAACAAAAATGATCATGAAACTCGCAAAGATGATTGGCCATAATCCTGTAATGAAATTCTTTTTCGTCGAGAACTTTTTATTTACGGAATGGTTGACCCGGAGCACCCAAAGCATGCCTATTCCATGGATACCCATACTGAAAGCAACCAAAATTCCTCCCCAGAAGATTTCTTCAAATGAGATGATATAAGTCGGTTCAGCCTGAAGGAAGTTCATGTGATTGTTGTTTAAGTGGTTGACAATCGCATTTAAAGTTACAATGTTCACGGACCTCTTCTTTCTTTATCGAAATATTGGTTATCAAACTGATCAATCTGATTTGCACATATCTTATCAATATCCGATATATTAGGTGTTGAAGAAACGGAACTCTTTAAAAGTATATAAGCCGTCTCGTCTTTTGAAGTCCTTATCCTTCGGGTGAGCAGCGTATTCATGAAAAATCCTGCAAGTTTATCACCGGATTTCAATGTTGCATACTGAACCGTTATGACAAAAGTGGAAGAGTCTGCCGTATCACTCAATATGAAAATATTGGATTTGTTTCCTAAATTAATTCTGAGTTCATTAAATATCCTGGAAGTTATTTTATCATCAGTCCCGTGAACCTTTATTTTTATAGTAATATCGTGCTGAACTGGAGGGTTGCTGAAGCTAAGAATTAGTGTAAGCAATACTAGATTTAGTAGGTGTTTTTGCATGATAGTAAATGTATGAATAAGTAAGAATCTTATGTGCTAAAAAGATTATTTTGCGTGCGTATTCTAAAAGTTATTACCCAATGAAAGGAATTATTCTTTCTTCACTATTATTTTCGAATATTTTACAGGGGTGCAGCGGACAGGGAAAAACACTTAAAGTGGGTGATTCAGTTCCCGTTTTTTCTTTGCGCGACCAGCATGATAGTTTATTTAATATAAACGATTATACGGGGAAAAAAATCCTGGTCATATTTTTTTATCCTAAAGATGAAAGCAGCGTTTGTACAAAGGAGGCTTGTTCATTCAGGGATTATTACGGTGATTTTACAAAAGCAGGAGCGATGGTTATAGGAATTAATTCCGGCACAGTGGAAAGCCATAGAAATTTTATAAATAACCACCGGTTGCCATATAGTATTTTAAGTGACCCCGGTAATAAAGTATTGAAACTATTCGGTGTAAAAAAGAAGTTCTTCATTAGCGGCAGGGAGACTTTTGTCATCGATAAAGCAGGCAAAATCGTTTTCACCTACGATTCCTTCACCAACGGCCCCGCGCATGAAAAAGAAGCGCTTTCATTTATAAACAAGATGTAAGATTCGTAAGTATACAGATTGTCAGACAGATTAAACGGGAATGATATTTGTGCTTCCAAAATCTGTATGTCTTATTGACGGGGAAAAACTGTCGAACAGATTATACGGATGATTTTTTAGTTTAGGTAATTAGGTATTTTTTATTATTTAATTTAAAAAAGAAAAAAAATGGAAAACAAAGAAATGGCAAAACAAAAAAATGAATGGCCATCATTATTGGAACATTCAGGTCTGATAAACAAATATTTTGATTCACCGCTGGATAGCAATTTCAATTTCAGCCGTATGCTGAATATACCTGCAATTAATGTAAAAGAGACGGAGCAGGAATACAAAATCTCTATTGCAGCTCCGGGACTGGAAAAACATGACTTTGATATCCAGCTGGATCAGGGTATATTAACAATCAGTGCAGAAAAAACAGAAAATAAGGAAGCCAACGGAAAATTCAGCAGGCGGGAATATAATTACTCAAGCTGGACGAGATCCTTTACTCTTCCTGAAGATGCGCTGGATGGAAAAATTTCGGCGGAATATAAAAATGGGGAACTAAGGATTGAAGTACCAAGAAGCGGCAAGAAGGCAAGACAAGAAGGGAGAAAGATCCAAATTAACTAAAGAATGTCCCCCTGGCAATTTTAAACATTCTCAGGGGGACGTTTTATCCATCATTTTATCCTTTATTTAACTGACCATATTTCGACTTACCACAGTATAGAAATCTCCACGGTAGTTTTCTCATGAGAATCAGCATAATAGTCAATTCAAATGACTATTATTTTATCAATTATAACTCAGTCTTTCAGCCAGTCCTGACTGGATATACAGGTCTATTTTCTTATATTTAGAGAAGTAGCTAAGAAAGGAATACTCTGACCTCTAAACTTTGAAAAGGATACTATTCATATCATTTATCATGTACGGTGGAGGTCTTCTCCATGCACAAAACGTTCACTTTGACTGGGCAAAGGAATTTGGAGGTACAGGATCCATTTCTATAGGCAGTTCAATAGCTACAGATGCAGCGGGAAATGTTTATACAACAGGATCCTTTGCAGGGACCGTTGATTTTGATCCGGGGACAGGTTCATTTTTACTTACAAGTACCAATACGACCTATGGAGATATATTTGTTTCTAAGCTGGATCCTTCAGGAAATTTTGTCTGGGCAAAACAAATGAAAGCAGTGGATGGTGGGGGAATCGGACTTTCTATAGCGCTGGACGGTTCAGGCAATGTATACGTATTCGGAAGTTTTGTAGGAACCATTGATTTCGATCCCGGACCAGGCGTATTCCTTCTCACGAATCCTGAAAGTTCATTTATTTTAAAATTAGACGCCGCGGGCAATTTCGTATGGGCCGAGCAATTCAATCCCGGAACGCAGGATGAACGGGATCATTCTATGAAAGTTGATGCAGCCGGAAATATTTTTATGACAGGAGCTTTTAAGGGCAATATTGATTTTGACCCTGGTCCGGCTGTCTCCAATATGGTCTCAGGCGCCGGTGGACTGGCAAGGGATGCGTTTATACTTAAATTAAATACAAATGGCAATTTTATTTGGTCCAGACAATTCGGTGGAAGTAGTGTTACAGGAGCAGGTGAAGGAATTTCCATTTCATTGGATCTTGCAGGAAATATTTATACGACCGGGTATTATTCGGGAACATTTGATTTTGATCCGGGTCCTGGCGTTTACAATCTTACAAGCGGCGCCCAGAATATGTATATTTCAAAATTAGATCCCTCCGGCAATTTTGTCTGGGCAAATCAGGTAAATGCAACTGCCGAAGGTATAACGGTTGATAATGCAGGTAATGTTTATACTACCGGACTTTTCTCCAATACAGCAGATTTTGATCCGGGTGCAGGTGTATATGATCAAACCGCATTAGGCAACAAAGATCTTTTCCTGCTGAAACTTGATCAGAACGGTAACTTTATCTGGGCCGAGGACCTTGGAGGAACGGGGGAGGCTTCTGGTTATTCACTAGCATTGGATATGGCAGGAAATGTTTTTATGACCGGGACATTCAAAGGCACCATCGTATTCAACCCGGGAACCTGCCTGGGAACATTTACTTCCACAGGCAGCGGTGATATTTTCGTTACAGAAATAAAAGCTGATGGAACACTTGTCTGGGTGAAGCAGTTTGCCGGAGCCGGATATAATGCCGGTTCATCCATAGTTGTAGATATTTTCGGTGGAATCTGTACAACAGGTTTTTTTGCAGGTACGGTTGATTTCGACCCGGGGATTGGTGTATTCGATCTTACTTCGCCAGGTAATTATACAGCCTTTGTGCAAAAGATGATTCTTTGTACGAACAGCACCTCATCGGTATTAAACATATCATCATGTGGTAGCTATGCATTCCATTGCCAAACCTATACGTCCAGCGGCGTTTACCAACAAGTCATTTCAAATGCAACGGGCTGTGACAGTATAGTAACGTTGAATATTACCATCAATACGACTTCATTTGCCACCACAACGAATATCGCTGCCTGCAATAATTATTATTGGAATGGTAAATCGTTTATAACCAGTGGCATTTATATAGATACGCTGACGGCTTCCACCGGTTGCGATAGTATACTTACATTGAATCTGACAATTAATTCCCAGTCTGTTTCAGTTATTAAACATACAATTTGCCCGGGCCAATCTTTTTCAGGGTATACTGAAGCCGGCACTTATACAGATACATTGGCTTCGGCCGTAGGTTGCGACAGCATCAGAACAATTCAGTTGTCTGTGATGGATCTACCGGTGCCGGATCTGGGAAATAATAAAGATCTCTGCATTGGGGATACCATGATACTTTTCCCAGGCAATTTTGACAGTTATGCCTGGCAGGACGGATCAACTCAAAGTCACTATGTTATAAACAAAGGTGGTTCATATGCGGTTAATGTTACCAATCAATGCGGTTCGGCCCAGGCGCAAATTGCAATAGCAGAAAATAAATGTGGTATTTATTTTCCTTCAGCATTCACGCCTAATAAAGATGGTAAAAATGATTTATTTAAAATTCTGCATCCGCCGGATCTGAGCTCTTATAATCTATCCATATTTAACCGTTGGGGTCAAAAAGTATTTGAAACCAGGGATTATTCGAAGGGCTGGGATGGGACCGTAAATGGTTTGGCGCAGAGTACAGGGGTCTTTGTCTGGTTTTGCAAATACAAAAAAACCAATAGCCTCTTAAATGGTGAAATAAGCGGAACGGTAGTGTTAATAAGGTGATAGCAGCGAATTTAGAATTACCAATTAACCACTCATCCCAAAAATCCGGTTCATTCACTTAGAAGCGAATAAAGAATGCAGGTGCGTATCGAATTTGTTCCGAAACCGTACAGGTTGTATCAGAATCGAACCCAAATACAGTTTTATTTTTTCTAAAATCCTGTCAATCAATCCATTTAGATGCGGTATAAAATTAGTTGCAATTTTTGGCAAAATAACCTCTCCCATGTTCAGAAACTATATAATAATCGCCATCAGGAACCTGATGAAGCACAAAACTTTCTCTGCTATTAATGTTTTTGGATTGTCTATCGGACTGGGAGCCTGCCTTCTGATTGCTGCATTCATATCAAGCGAACTGAGCTACGATTCATATGCTGACCATGCGCATCAATTATACAGGATTGAACTTCAGATTACTCAAAATGGCGGAATAGTTGAATATCCTAATGTTGACGTTGCCGTGGGTGCAGGTATTAAGAATGCTTTTCCTGAAGTACTGGCATCTTCCCGAATTAGCGGTCAGAATGAAATGTTTGTGAGAAATGGAGATAAATTATTTAAGGAATCACATTTCACTTTCTGTGATTCCAATTTCCTCCAAATGTTTTCGATTCCACTCGCAGAAGGTGATGTTAATACGGCACTCGTATCTCCCCGTTCGATAGTTATCACAAAAGCCCTTGCTCAGAAATATTTTGGTGATAAGTCCGCGTTTGGTAAATCACTTATGATCGGAACTGTTCCTTATAAAATAACAGGCATCATTGAAAAAATCCCGGATAATAGTCATTTTCATTTTGATGCATTTATCAGTATGGCAACTAATTATTATGCTATTCATGGTAATACATGGAGCAACCTTGGTTTTTATACCTACTTGCTACTTGATAAAAAAGCGGACATGAAGAAAGTTGAAGCCAAATTTCCGGAACTTATCCAGAAATATGTAGCCCCTGAGGCAGCTCACGATATGGGGATAAGTTTGGCAGAAGCTCAAAAGGTAGCAAACACCTGGCGTTTTTTCCTTATGCCCATATCTGATATCCATCTTCATTCAAACACAAAATATGAACTGGAACCAAATGGTGATATTCAATATATCTACATATTTGGTTCTCTGGCCATTTTTACCATACTTCTTGCGTGCATTAATTTTACCAATCTATCTACAGCTGCTTCTGCCAAACGGGCTCGTGAAGTTGGTATTCGCAAAGTTCTCGGTACCCTGAAAATCCAACTCATCATACAGTTTTTGATAGAATCCGTGTTACTTTCCTGCCTCGCACTTCTGATTGCATTTTTATTAATATACCTGATCCTGCCTTCCTTCAACCATCTTTCAGGAAAACAAATTGGAATCTCATTCTTCTTTCAATTTAGAGCAATCATTATTGTAATGGTTTTTATGATTCTGGTCGGACTGGCAGCAGGAATTTATCCGGCATTTTTTCTTTCCTCTTTTCAAACCATCCTGGTTCTTAAAGGCGCGGTTTTAAAAACGCCTGCAAAGGGAGGTGGCCTTCGCAGAGGACTTGTGGTATTTCAATTTCTGATTTCCACTTCGCTGATCATTTCTACTCTGGTCGTATACAGACAGCTTCATTTTATGCAAAATAAAAAATTAGGATACGCCAAAGAACAGGTGATGGTTATTCAGGATACATATGGACTGGATAGCAATCAATATGCATTTAAGCAAAAACTTTTAAGTGATAGCCGCGTTTTGAATGCTACTATTTCCAGGGATGTTCCGGTGGGAAGGAGTGAAGAAAATATGGATGGCTCACAGGTCTATGCCAGTGAAAACAGATCGCATGAAACGGAAAGTGAAATTCATGCCAACTTTTTTCATGTCGATTACGATTACCTGTCCACACTGGGTATGAAAATGGTGACGGGCAGATATTTTTCCAAAGATTATGGCGGTGATTCTTCAGGCGTTGTAATTAATGAAGCAGCAGTCCGTGATTTAGGATGGAAAGATAATCAGTCAGCCTTAGGCAAAACAATTATTTCGTCCGGTCAGCGCGAATATCGGGTAATCGGCGTCGTTCAGGATTTCAATTATGCTTCAGTTAAACAAAGAATCGTTCCGGTAATGATGATGCTCCGACACAATAATGGTACACTGATTGTGAAAATCAAAACAACTGATATTCCTGGCCTGATTTCAGAATTTAAGAAAGACTGGAGATCATACAATGCCCGCACGCCGTTTTCTTACTATTTTCTGGATGATAAGTTTGCTTCTGTGTACGCTTCTGAAGAAAAAACCGGACAAATATTTTCAAGCTTTGCTGTCATTGCTGTGTTCATTGCAAGCCTTGGCTTACTGGGCCTTGTAGCTTTCACAACGGAACAGCGAAATAAAGAAATCGGGATCCGTAAAGTGCTGGGGGCTTCTGTAAACCAGGTACTCTTGCTTTTGTCAAAGGAATTTTTGTTACTTGTAAGTCTGGCCTTTTTTATCTCCATACCACTTACCTGGTGGATGATGAACAACTGGCTCAATAATTTTGCTTACAGAATAAATATCAACTGGTGGATTTTTGTATCAGGTGGTATAATAGCTGTCATGATAACATTGATCACAATCAGCTTTCAGTCCATAAGAGCAGCTGTCGCTAATCCTGTCGAATCCCTCCGGGCGGAATGATGAGATCATACTCCAGAGCCGGGACAAATAACTGTTCCTCTTGGGGGAGATTAAAATGAGACAGGAAGAAATGATTCATTTCTTCCTGTCTGGCCTTAAATTTAAACCTTAATTAACGCCCGTTTGATGTTCCATGCATTTCTTTATCCTTTACTTCTTTCTTCATAGTTCCGGCTTTTTCAGCATATTTTTCCGCGGCTTTACTGGCATGTTCCTTTGCTTTTTGCTGATGGCCGTGAGCAGCCTGTGCATGATGCGCTGCTTTTTCATTGTTTCCTTCAGAAGCATGTTTTGCTGCTGATCTGTGATGCTTGGCTGCTTCTTCAAGATGAGAAGCTGCCTGTTCGTGATGTTTTTGTGGCATAAAATTGATTTTATCCCTTATCTGCTCACAAAATGATGCCAGTATATGTTAAAGGTTTTAAACCATCCTTTTAAAATTCATAATTATTTGTGTGGAATAAATTGAACAACCGTTCAGATATTTGATGGTTTATCTACTGTTTGTAATCAGTTTAAATCTGATAAGTTCATGAATTTTGTCGGAGGGTGAATTTTTTATCCAGTTTGCATCATCACTCAAATCAGAAAGAAAATCTTCGTTGGCCTGTGACTCACTAAGCCATTCGCAAAGTATTTCCATTTCAATCGGGTCCAGTTCACGGCGATCATAATAATTACAAAGAATATTTCCGATTAAATTCAAATCTTTCATAAGGTGCAAGCGCCGGTCAGAGAGGCTGCACAATCTACAATGAAGAATTCTTTGATTTAAACTTGTTAAATTAAATCACTTAAATCTTGCAATTAATCAATAATCTGGGTCGTTTTCGGCCATAAAAACATGGGAAGTTATTTTGCTTCTCACGTTTTTAATTTAAAACTTGTTAACGAATTCGATTGCCTGCCGAAGCCAGGGGCTTTCTAAATAGTCGTCTTATTTTATTGATTCCAGCACATCATGCAAAAATATATTTCCGTCGAAATTATTGTGCTGCGTTAATCCGAGGCGGACAATCACTAAATTTTTTGAAGGTATAATAAAAATTACCTGACTTTCAAACCCATCTGCATAGAACATATCTGCAGGTGCATCCGGATAATGTTTTATTAAAGTATCGTTGCCAGTATTCAGCCATATTTGATAACCATAACCTCTTTTGCCGGAGACAGGCTTTATACTTTTTGTAACCCAGCCTTCCGGTAATATCCTTTCATTATTGAATACTCCATCATTCAAGTACAATAATCCAAACCTTGCCCAATCACGGGCCGTGGCGTACATATAAGATGATCCTACAAAAGTACCGGAAGCATCAGGTTCTAACACGGCACTGTACATTCCCAATTTGTAAAATAACTGCCTGTAAGGGAAACTATAATATGATGAGTCACCAAGCGTTTGCCGGATGATGCGTGATAAAATATTACTATTACCACTTGAATAATAAAATGAAGAACCCGGTTTGTTTTTTATAGGACGTGATGCTGCATAACCGCCCATGTCAGCTCTTTGAAATAACATCCTTGTAGCGTCACTAGACTTAGCATAATTCTCTACAAAATCCAGACCGCTGCGTTGTTGAAGCAGGTTTGTGACTGTGATTGAATGCCTGGGATCATTTGGATTTGCCCATTCCGGTACAGGTGCGGCCACATCGATATTTAATTTCCCCTGTTTCACCAGTATGCCAATCAGTGCACCGGTAATAGTTTTTGTCATCGACCAGCCTGCCAATTTTGTATTGGCATTAAAACCATCTGCATAACGTTCTGCGATCAGATGTCCATTGTATAAAACAACAACTGCCCTGGTGCGAACCGGCAGAATGGTATCTTTTTCCACAAAAATTTTCTGAATCGCAAATTGCAATTTTATGCTATCTATAGCAGCGGGAAAGGTATCAATTAGTTTATCTCCCATTGGCCAGAGAATGGTATCTGAACGAACATATGGCCTCGTTGCCAGGTTAAAATGCTGAGACCTTATTTTTTGTTCACTGAGCTCACTGACTAACACCGTTCCCAAACCATTCCGGTAAATCGCTTTACGTTTTACAAGTCCAAATATTGATCCCGTTACAGATGAGTCTGCATCATTTATTTTGAAATCGCCAAGTTTCATCATATACGAGCTCAAGTCCTGATCACGCACCTGCTTTTCATTTCTTCCGGCATCAAAAATAGCAGAACACATGACTTTTGATCCGTAACCAGCCAGGATTGGAAAAGAAATCCAGCAATAATAAATCAAAGAGCCAATAGCAACGATCAGCAGGATCAATAATGAGCGGACAATAATCCTTTTGATCTTTATCATTGAATGAAAAGATTTTCTTGTCACACTACCTCTTCGGACACCACAGGTCTGGCCTGCTGCGTACTCAATTCACCAGTTTTCCTTTTTACCATAGCGCTTACCCTGTAAATCAGGAATACGCTGATGCAGGATATGCAAATGATGATAAAGCCCAGGGTATCATAATGTTCAAGGGGGCTGAATTTTGTTTTCTGAATAACGATCATTCCGGCAAAGGCCGCAGCAATCCCGCCGGCAATTTGCTGCAGAGAAGAATTAATACTCATAAACGCACCCCGGTCCTGCAGGGCAGGAACACCGGTAATCAATGCTGTAGATGGAATCATCCTGCTCATAACGCCTGCCATCATCAGTATGTTTAATATAATGACAAGAAAAAACGGCGTTACAGAAAGATGTGTATAAATCAATACCATAATGATCGTCCAGCCGGATGCGATTGCAAAAATGGTAAACTTATCTATTCTGTCACTCAATTTTCCAATAAGGGGCATGATGACAAGTGTGCTCAGTCCCGTTACCATGAACATCATGGGTAACTGGTGTTGTGTAACTTTCAAATTGTTGATCGCAAATGCGCTTCCGAAGGGCATCAGCATAAAACCGCCGATCGATAATAAAGCTGTTGCCGTAAAACCTACCCGGTAATCCTTTTTTGAAACAGTATGAATCAAATGATTTACAGCAGATATATCCTTTTGTACCAGCAGGTGTTTGGTCAGTGGTTGAAACCTGGAAGCGATTAAAAATGCTATGATCAATGCCATGGCGGCAACCCATAAAAATGGCGCATGCCATCCCCAGATATTGGCAAGATACAATCCGATGGGAATACCCAGCACCTGGCTGGCACTGAATCCCATTTGAACAAAACCCATTACCCGGCCACGGTGCTGTATGTCAAAAAGATCTGCAATGATGGCGAGGGATATCGATCCAATTACACCACCGAACAAGCCTGTAACAATTCTTGCGCAGATTAAAAAAATATATGAATTGGCAAGCCCGCATAAAAATGTGCCTGCAATAAATCCAAAATAAAAGAAAAGTAATAATTTTTTACGATCAAATTTATCTGCAAAGCCTGCCGTCAGTAATCCGGATAGACCTGCACTAAATGCATAGGCAGAAACAGACATTCCGAATTGCGCAGGTTTCAGGCCTAGTGACTTCATAAGAATATCTCCCAGGGGGGACATCACCATAAAATCCAGGATCACGGTAAACTGTGTAATTGCCAGAATGAATATGGCGAATTTCTGATAAGCGGTAAAAGGGACTGGAGACTTTTTCTGTTGCATGGTACAACGAAATTATGCGGAAATAGAATCTTTTACAAATACCCTAACCTCCGGCCTTCCATATATTCCGGTAGAGAAAATCATTTCGGACCTGCGAATTCCCTGCAGAAATAATATTGATTCAGTAAAATTTTAACCGGCGCCATCTTTTACCTTTGAAAAGATCTGATTGTTGAAGTCTTAGTTTTAAAAAACAAGTGAAATGAAACTGACAACACAAATTGCGAAGCAATTCAGGGATGTATATTTTGGAGGAAACTGGACTGCCTCCAGTCTGAAAGAACATCTTGCAGACACAAGCTGGCAGCAGGCTACAACCAAAGTTTATTCATTTAATACGATTGCAACGCTCGTATTTCATATGAATTATTATGTAGGCGTTGTAATGGAAGTCTTATGGGGAAACCCACTCAATGCCAGTGATAAATATAGTTTTGACCACCCGCCCATACTTTCCCGGGAGGATTGGGAAAGATTATTGGATAAAACCTGGAGAGAAGCCGAAAGTTTTGCCATCCTGATTGAACAATTACAGGAGAGTAAATTGTGGGAAGATTTTTCCGAAAATAAATATGGTAACTGCTATAGAAATATCTGCGGGATAATTGAACATATACATTATCATCTGGGCCAAATTGTCCTGATAAAAAAAATAATATTACAATCAGGCGGGAATTGAGAAGTATTTGAAAATAAATCATTGTCTTAGGAAATCTTCAATCATCACAGGAGTTGGCCTGCTCAGAATTGCAATGATTCGAATCAAAGCAGGCTGACCGCAACGAATATATTTAGTAAATATCTTTTGACCAGACGACTACACTATGGACAGAGGTTTGCGATCAATAACACCTGAAAGATTCCCCGAACCTGAAAATGGTGATGCAGTATCCGGGAATGATACTTTATAATTTCATAATGTTTCTTCACATGCACTTAACTATTTCTTTACACTAAAATCTTGAATCGAATATTTTCAGTAGTTAATCGTTATAAGGTTGTAGAATTTATACAACAATTCTGAAGATTCTGTAGTAATTCTGAATTCATTTTAAATTTATTGTGAACGAATAATGACCTTATTATTATTTCGATAAAACCAGGATTTCCATTCTGTTGATGGAACTACATTCGCCGAAACTATCCGGCGAATATGAGTTTCAAGCAATTATTTTCGATTTTAACTGCTGCTTTCTCACTTCGGTTTATTTTTTTTCTAACATCTTCCATTAAAGGATGGATCATTGATCATCGATCGGGTCTGTTCATTCGGTTAGTCAGAATTTCTGTTAGTATTGTTTTTTTTACTTTTCTTTCCGTGTATGCTTTTTCTCAAAAAGCTACCATCAGGGGGAATGTTTTTGATAATGTTTCAAGGGATGGATTAGCCGGAGCCTACGTTTCCGTCACTTCCTCAAACGCAACCATTACAAAAAAAGCAGCCGACGATAAGGGAAACTTCCAAATTTCAGGACTGGAACCAGGCGAATATGATGTAACCTTCGAAAATGTCGGATTTGTTAACATAACCAAACACTATTCTCTTAAAGCTGGTGAAACCATAAAGATTTATATAGGACTCAAATTGGAAAGCAAAGCTTTAAATGAAGTTACCATAATGGGTTACCATAACAACGAACTGGAATCGGGATCAAGGGCGTCTGAAAAAAATGCAGCCAATATTACAAATATAATTTCATCCCAGGCAATGGTTCGATCACCGGACATTAATGCAGCCAATGTGTTACAAAGGATGAGCGGGGTAACAGTTGAACGATCCAGTGGGGGTAATGAAGCCTATGCGGTGATCAGGGGGATGGAACCCAGATATAATAATACCCTGATTAATGGGATTAAAATTGCCAGCCCTGACAATAAAAACAGATTTGTACAACTTGACATTATTCCATCCGAAATATTAACAAGTATCGAGATTAGCAAATCCCTGTTACCGAATATGGAGGGGGATGCTATAGGTGGAACAATTAATATGGTCGTTAAGGATGCTCCGACAATCACTTCGTTTAAAGCAACCGCAAGCATAGGATATAGCCAGATTTTCTTTGATGAAAAATATGTCTATTTCAAGACATCTGATATACAGCCATTGAGCCCGATCCAGCGAAATCCATATGGATATGCAGCTCAACCAGGCGATTTTTCACGATCTAATCTGGATTTTCAGACAAAGCAGGCTCCGCCAACTGGTATCCTTGGGTTTTCTTACACACATAGATTTCTTCACAACAAGATAGGTATTGTCCTTGCCGACAATGTGCAAAATCAATACTATGGCAATATCAGTTCCAGATATACTGTGAACCCAGGAGGAGCTACCTCAGATTCACTATATGCTACTTCTGTCAGTAATTATAAGGGATATTCACAGCAATTGAACAATGGTTTGGTAGCTCATATTGATTACGTATTTAACGAAAAGAATAGGGTAAACTTAGACAATTTTTATATCTATAGTTATCTAGCACAGTCAAAATTGGCCCAGGATACCACACTTGTCGGAACAGGCAGGGTGGGTCCGGGAACAGGACAGGTTTTTAATAATGACCAATCCTATACGCAAAAACAATTTATAGAAAATCTGAAATTATCAGGACAGCATCAATTATCTCCCGTCTTTCAATTCGATTGGGCCGGGGTATATTCGATAGCTGGAAGAAAAGTTCCAGACCTGGCTAATTTGACAACTGATTTCCTGATCAATCCGGATTTCACCCAAACTGCTACTTATTTTGACGGCATCACAAGACAGTGGCAACACAACGAAGACAAGGACTACACGGGGCTGCTCAATCTTGACTATCATAAGAAATTGACCGGTGGCAGTCTGGATCTGAAAGCAGGTGGGTTATACAGAACAAAATCAAGGTTTAATACTGGAGATGATTATGAGCTGCGACCACCAACAGTAAATGATACCGGAGGTTCAACAAGTGGCAAACCTGCCTTTACGAATATTTATGATACCCAGTGGAGTGTATTTAATTCGGCTGGAAACAGTGTTTATAATCCGAGCAATTATACAGCGAATGAAACTGTATTTGCTGAATATATCATGGCCAATTTCAGATCAAATAAATGGGAGGGGGGTGGAGGATTAAGGGTAGAAAATACAAATTCAAATTGGAATATAAAGGTGCATAGTCCCACTCTGCTAAGTTCGGGATCCCAGATTTACCAGGATTTTTTACCGAGTATTTTTTTCAAATATTTTATTAACAATAAGCAGGACATCCATTTTTCTTATTTCAAATCCATTTCAAGACCCAATTATTATGAGTTGGTTCCGGCATCAACTTTTGCGGGTGATTATACTTTAAGGGGAAATCCATATGTTTTACATTCTGTTGCTGATAATTATGATATTCGCTATGAGATATTTCCAAAAGGGGATGAAAACTTATTCGTCGGGGTATTTTACAAAAACATCCAAAACCCAATTGAATGGCACCTGGATGAATATAGCCAAGGTGTACTCTTTCTTGAGCCCCGGAATTCAGGAACCGCACATGATTACGGGGCGGAACTTGCTTTTACCAAATATTGGGGAAAATTCGGGGTAACAGGCAATTACACTTACACACATTCTGCTGTAACCATTCCTATTCACAACTACCAGAATGACACTGTTTACGAGACCCGCCCTCTTCAAGGCCAGACCGATAATATCATAAATGTATCGCTGTTATATAAAGATGTTAAACACGGATTTTTTGCCCAGGTAGCTTATGAATTCCAAGGGAATACCCTGGTTTATACTTCAAATTTTTATCAATCCGATTACTATCAACATCCCACGAATACGCTGGCTGTTTCACTTGAGAAGGACATTCATAATCATTTTACTGTATTTGGGAAGTTTAACAACCTCTTAAACACACCAGTAACAGAATATGTTCAAAAGACCATACTTGTGGCTAAGAATATTTATAAAGCCAACTATAGTATCGGGATCAGATTTGCGCACTAGACTAGAGAAGGACAATTATTTATTTTCAGTTAAAAAAATAAAAAATGAAAAACAAGTTAAATCAGCATTTATTTAATGCAACTAAAATTGTAGCTGCGGCATTTGTAGTTTCGGGTATATTTTCATCCTGTACCAAATCCTCAGCAACGGCTAATACCGGTCCTGTATTGCCTGCAGAGGCAATCAGGGGGACCACGTTAAATGGGGGAAATGTAAAAGGTGTTATGTTGACCGATTCAACATATACAATTAACGGCGATATCACTGTATTAAAAGGCGATACTTTATCCGTACAACCAGGTGCTACAATTAATATTCCAGCTAACCATGCTTTTTATATTCAGGGCACGCTTCTTTCTCTTGGCACACAGCAAAAACCTGTAGTATTTCAATCACCTACTGCCCTACCCGGCCAGTGGGGAGGATTCCAGGCTGATAGTGCGCAAGCGGTAACGGTTAAATGGACTAAGATTTTATGGGCAGGCGGTCCTGACTCAACCGGGGGTACCAGACAAACGATAGGCATAAGTTCTCCAATTACTGTGGACATTGAAGATAGTTGGTTCATAGGCGGACAGGATAATTCGATTGGAGTATATTCAGCTGCCAATGTTACAATTCTTCGCAATACTTTCCAGGGCAACGGAACTACTGATGGAGATTGTATTGACTTTCATTCAGGAGTGACTGGAACAGTTGCATACAATGTTTTGTGGGGAGGTGCTGGTAGTGCGATTAAAGTTTTTACAAGCGCACTAATAAAAAACCCTCAAACAAATGTGACTGTTTACAATAATACCTGCATAGACAATGGATTCCGCAGAGGAGCTGCGGAGCCGGGCAGAGGTATCCTGGTAGATGCTTTTTCAACCGGAAAATTTTATAATAATTTGCTTGTTAACAACTACTATAGCCTGGACATAACACCCACATCAGAATTTTCCACAGTTCAGTATGGAAATAATTATTTCTATGCCACAGTTGATTCACTGGTTAAGAATTTTTATCCCGTGGGTTCCAAAGGCGTAGCTCAAACCACGGATATTATCTCACAAACGACTGGAGCAAATGATCCTATGTTTGTAAATTATACACCTCCACCGAATCCTTCATTGAGAATAATGCCCCCCGCATATGATTTTCATCTGAAGGCGGGTTCACCTGCCCTTGGGAAAGGAAATCCGACGTATAATAATGACATCGGCGCTTATACATCTGATGGAAAAGGCAACCTGCATTAAATAGTAATCTTAAATTAATTTAATAAAGGACCGTATTCATTTACGGTCTTTTATTTCAATCCGGCTGTCCCGATAAAATTATTTCTCTGTGATTTATTCAATTCGTTATTTGTTTTCATATCAAAAAATATCATTGCAAATCATAACATATTATAGCGTTTTACTGCTATTTTCAGGTTCTTTACTATTTACAACTTTTGCTTACTCTCAGAAAGAAACGAAATCCGAATCCGCTAAAGTAAATGAAGCACAAAAAAAAGCACTGCGCTTTATTGTATTTGGTGATTGGGGTCGCAACGGGGAAGATAATCAGCGGGAAACATCACTTGGAATGGGGCTTGTTGCCAAAACATTCAAACCTGAATTTATTGCTTCCATGGGTGATAATTTTTATCCGAATGGAGTACGCAGTACCGGGGATCATAATTGGCTCGCTTCATTTGAAGAAATATATACCGCGCATTCACTGCAGACCGATTGGTATGTAGTTCTGGGTAACCACGACTATAAGGGAAATCCACAGGCGGAAATAGATTATTCAGATATTGATCGCAGATGGAATATGCCTGCGCGGTATTATTCTAAAATAATGTTTATTGGTAATGACAGCACACAGGGGGTGCTTCTCGTTTTTATAGATTCGACACCCTTCCTGTCAGAATATTATGCTACCCCTGAACATCATGTAAGGGGCCAGGATACAGCCGCGCAAAGAATCTGGCTTGAAAAAACTCTTAGTGAAGCTCCGTCTTATGTGAAATGGAAATTTGTATTCGGACACCATCCTTTGTGGACGGGTGGAGGTAGAATGAAAGCTCCGGAAACAATGGAAATGAAAAATTTATTCAGGCCGATATTCGAGAAATATCACGTGAACGTTTATTTCTGCGGACATGAACATAGTTTACAATATATCAAACCAGAAGGATTCACACATTATTTTATTTCCGGTGCCGGTTCAGAAACCACCCCTGCGATCGTTCATCCTGAAGGTGGTCAGTTTGCAAAATCAGTCAACGGTTTTATGGACATCACAGTTAAAGATGATCAAATGGAAGTGAATGTAATCAATTATCTGGGCGAAAATATTTATTCAACTATTATTCCGCATCCTTAACTTCTGCTAACAAATACAATCCTGCCACCAGGATCTGTTATAATCAGCCGCAAGAATAAAAAAATAAAGCGGTATGCAATAAAATAGTGTAGCCGTTAATGCGAATATCAGGTAAATTTTAAAGAGAGGACGATTTAGCATACACCTAAAACAACATTCTCCCTAAAATCATTCCAGCTTAATTGCCAGTTCAGGAGAAGGTAAACCGATTTTTCACCCTTATATTGTGTAAAAAAAATCCCATTCTGCAAATTTTTTCGCGTACTGATAGAAAGATTAAAGAATTTTGCCGCTTCAACACAATTCTGGCCGCGATTTTTAAAGTTGGTTTATATTCACAGGAAGAAAAACAATTTTTCCTTTGATACGATTATTGATTATACCTATACTTCTGGTATTTTCTCTCCCCCAAAAGGTTGATGAAGACTATTGCAATTTGAAGAATACAGCATTCAAAGATGGAGAAAAAATTACCTATAAAATATATTATACACTTGCGGGTGTTTATGTGGAAGCCGGAGAAGTTATTTTTTCATGTAATCTTGAACAGTTAAACGATAAACCTGTATTTCATTTAAGGGCTTCCGGAACGACCCTTCCTTTTTATGATCATTTTTATAAGGTTCGCGATCATTATGATTCCTATACCGATACGGAAACTTTAAGACCGTTTCAGTTTACGAGGAATATAAGAGAAGCTGGTACAAAAAAGTACGAGAATATACATTTTAATCATACAGCCAATACAGCCATAACGGACAGTGGTGTACTGAAAGTGGATCCTTGCATCCAGGATGTTTTAAGTGCAGTATATTATTTGCGAAATATAAAATTTATTAATATAAAACCCGGAGACAAAATACCCTTTACAATAATACTCGATAGCCGCGTCTATCATGTTTACATACGTTATCTGGGCAGGGAAATTGTAAAAACTAAGTACGGTAGATTTCACACAATCAAATTCAAGGCGATGCTGATAAAAGGAACACTGTTTGTGGAGGGAGAAAAAATGACTGTATGGGTAAGTGATGATTCTAATCACCTGCCCTTAAGAGTTGAAAGCGCGATTGTAGTGGGATCTGTAAAAGCAGATATGATGGACTTTCAGAATCTGAGAATACCGCTGGAGTCACAAATTCATTAAAATCGCATGCCAGATGTCAATTTAATAAATCTTTTATTGATTTGAATAACTGATCCTTGGTAAAAGGTTTGTCCAAAAAGATATCTGCTCCATTCTCAATTGCCAGATCTTTAGCAGCACCATTAAACCCGGATATCATTATGATTTTAATATTCGGATTGGCTTTCTTCATTTCAGGTATAAAATCAATTCCAAATCCATCAGGAAGTTTATTATCGAGTATTACGATAGACGGACTGTCTGTTTTTAAATAAGAAACTGCTGAAGAAATATTTTTTACATGATCAAGCTGTATATCCTTTCCTGTAAGTATGATATTTAAAAGCAAACACATGTCTGCTTCGTCTTCTATTATTAGTATTTTTTTCATTCCGGTTTGAATTGAATATAGGCTGACAATTTTCATGCCATGCAGGTTGGATATAAAATACGCAGGTTGGTCGCGGATAGAGATTTATACGCGAATCAGCAAGTGACAGGGAATGAGGAATTTATTACTCAGGCCACCTGTTCCATATCCAATGACGTAAATATTGAGTCAGCAGACACATGCCCTTCGTAAGAGGTAATGTGTTTATCAGTTGACCGTCTTGATTAATACTTTGTTCTGTTGGCAATGCAAATTTATCAGGCATCTGGAAAAAGAAATCAGAAGGCAGACCTAATTTGGGTAAGCCATCGCCGGTAAACTTGAAAATACTGCCAAGAATTTTTCCTTGAGGTGTAAGGGTGACGTCGTCACCGAAGATTGGGACGTTCATAAAAATTGGATTTTAATAAAGTTAGGGAAAAAATCAATTCGACAATCAGGGAATGGCCAATTTCAATTATATCCTGAAATTGGTTATAATCAGAAGCCCAGCTGAAGCTGTATCATAAATACATTGTTGTGAACACCTGGATTTTCTGTACGATAGGAATATTCCGTTTGTATTTTGGTCCAGACATTAAAGAAATAGTTTAATCCGAAAACGTAATAATCAGATGTTTCCTGCGTTTTTGACTTTGACATATTTGGATCATAGGTGTCGTACCTGAAAACTCCCTGTAAATGTTTGGGCCAGAGAAAATAACTTCCCTGCAGATACCAGCCCTGGTGAACGATTTGATTATTATTATCACCATCTTTTCCCTGAATCCATTCCCCTTTTACGGAAAGCTGATCGTAGTTCACCGTGAATTCTGTACCCAGCCTGATTCGCTCATGATTTATCGTAGGTGATGAAGAGAATCTGTCAAATCCATTATAATAAGACGCACCGATATCAAGTATTTTGAAAGGATGGAGTACCAGACGTCCAACAACGTCTTTATAGGTATTATTATCAACTGTATTTATACCGGCTCCATTCACCAATGCCAGGAAATAATCCACCAGGTAATGATTTTCAATTTTTATGAGACTCCCGTTGACCATAAGGCCGATATCCCTTCCGTTCTGATTCCCGATGGAATCAACCAATCCATTGGAAACATCACCTTTTCTTGCAACCAGGGCGCTCACTGCCTGGGAGCGGTCGATGGTTTCCAGATTCCTGTCCTGTGTGAGGTTTTCCTGCGAAAATGGCAGCAGAATCTGGCCTGCAGTAATCTTTAGGAAATTAAAGGGTTTGTACGCAATAAAAGCGTCCAGCATTTCGGGCGATACCAGGGCGCCACCTGCGGGGGCAGTACCGTTTACTCCGGATGCTCCTACAAAATCAATCAATATCCGATAGCCCCATTTGGTAGAAAAATCAC
>JABDDT010000053.1:22550-23014 GCA_013287475.1 Bacteroidota bacterium | reverse complement strand
ACCCCTTTGAAGCAGGAATTCCTGCCATTTGCTTTTTTTGACAAAAATATTCTTTTCATCAAGGAGGGAGGTCCATTTTTTGGAAGCGAGACGATTAAAACCGTCTTCATATTCTGTTGTATCCAAACTTCTGAGGGCATTCATAATGCAAAATTCGCTGATTCCGCGTTGCCGGAGTTCATATTGGATTTTTTGTCTTCCCCAACCTTTTATACGTGATTTTCCTGAAGCAAACTGCCGGGCGAATCTTTCTTCATTAAGGTATCCTTCTTCTATCAACTGTGAAATCAGCTCATCCACTTCTTTTTTGAATAATCCAAGGGAATAGAGTTTTTGCCTGACTTCCGAATGACTACGTTCCTGGTAACCGCAATAATGTTTTAATTTTTGAAGCGCTTTTTCAACCGAAATTCTAACCCTGAAATTTGATGAACCGGACTCCGTCATGGCACCAAATATAAAAA